>NZ_DKJS01000018.1:0-118889 GCF_002455205.1 Lysinibacillus sp. UBA6686
TTGAATCAATTTCATAAATCATATTTTCCTAGAGCTCAGACTGCTCCTATTAAGAAAACTTACGTTTTTAAAAATTATGCTGCTTGAGTTTGTGTCTGTATTAAAGCATTCAGCCGATCTACTGCCAACTTGCAGGCATTATAAATAAACGTCACTAGGTTGAAATGAAGTTTCGCTTTTCTTCCTGTTCTTTGACGAACATTGTTTAACTGAAAATATTGTTTTAAATAGGCATTTACACGCTCTACAGCGGTGCGTTCCTTATAAAGTTGTTTCCAAAGTTCAGAGCCACGTGCTGGATAGGTGAATTTTCGTAAATCCATGTCGCATTTTATTTTGAAAACCTTCTGACAGAGAGAATCATCACGTAACGGACAACTTACACATTCCTTTGGTCTTGTGAACTTTAGTGTTTGATATTTTTCATCGAAGCTGTCGTAACAGTAGCTGTGTTCACGTACACATGTCGGTCTAAAATGCTCATCAAATCCAAGATATTCGCCTTCATTACGGATATTATAGGGAATGACCGCACGCATTTGATGTTTATGTAGTTGACGGTAAATGGGTTCAAAATCATACCCTGCATCCAATATAGCGGTTGTGAAATGCTTTGGAAATTGGTCTTCTACTTTTTTTAAAAGAGGAATCGCGGCTTTACTATCTGACAAATTGGCAGATGTCATGAGGCGTCCAATGATATATTGACTCTTGGTTGTCACAGCGAGATGCCCTTTAAAGCCAAACCAAAACGTATTTTTGCCGTCACTGTTCTTTTTGATGCCCCAATTCGGTTCGATGGGCGCATCTTGCCACAATGTCACCATTGGCGTATCGAGCTGATGCCTGATTTCTTTTTCATAAGTCGACTGATTGGCTTCGATTTCTACTTGTTTCGCAAGCCAATCCTCCCGTTCTTCTTTTGATTTTCGTCCACGTTTTTTTGGTGGTGCAGGCTCTTTTTTCTCAGTAGGTTTCGCCGCATCGCGTGATTCGAAATGTGTGGCATCAATCGCGAGATGCTCATCATCAAGAAATCCTTCTCTAAAAGCTACTTGTATTAATGTATCTTGCATCACATCAAGTACATCAGATTGACTAATGACATCAATCATACGCGAATAAGACGCTTCAGAAGGCACAACATCAGAAACAAGAAAACCGCAATCCAATCGGAATAAAGGATCGTTGACCAAACGTTTAATTAAATCCTTGATCGTTGGAATACGCTCTACTATGCGGATAATTAGGGATTGAATCATCGCACCATAGTTTAATTCACGTGGGGCACCACGTAATGTCCTCTTCAAAAACAACTGAAAAATAGGTTGTACGTCGAAAGTGGCAAAAATCGCATCAAAACGACGGGAACTTTCCATTTTCAATAATTCTTGGATGTCAAATAGACTCATTTGTTTTACAATAGTCATAGGGCATTCACCTCATTCAGTATGGTTTAGTTTCGTCGCTACCATTATACCGAATTTGGGGAGGTGCCCGTTTTTTATTGGTTTAGAACCCTTGGGACTTAAGGGATTAGAATTATGAAATTAACTCAATTAACTGTAGATTTGAAATAAAGTCACAATATAAGATGTTTATAAAAAAGTATGACTGAAAATTTTGATTTGATGTGCAGGATTTTTTTCAATAAACGTCTATTCTTGAATAAAGCAATTGCTTAAATCGCCTAATTTTGGAATAATTATCATTACAAGTAATTTAATGGAATGTTAATTTCGTAAAAAAGGAGTAGTTAACTTGTATTATATTTTCAACTTTATATAACCAACAATAAGAGGTCCTCCTCCCTTGATAATAATGTATATCCTATTAAATACAAAAATCATAAAAGGAGGTCCTCGAATTATGAATGGACAAAATTTGAAACGTAAAGAACTAGATAAGGTATTAAACTTCTTAGAACAAAATAGGTTATTTAGCGGGGTTGTATTATTAGCTGAGGAAGGTAAAACATTTTACAAGAGAGCTATTGGCAAGAGAACTAACTCAAGTCAACATTCAATTGATGCAGTCTTTGATATTGCCTCAATTTCTAAGAGCTTCACAGCAATGGCAATTATGATACTAATTGAGGAGAAAAAACTTCAGCTAGATGATCATCTTAAAAAATTTTTTCCTTTTCTTTCTTGTGAAAATATAACTATTAAAAATCTGTTAACTCACACTTCTGGACTTCTAGATTACATGGAATGGTTTGAAGATCCAGGTAACTGGGACCCTAATAGAATTGCTACGAATAAAGATGTAGTTAAATTTTTGAAAGATGAAAAGCCAGAAGTGTTATTCCACGCGAATGAAAAGTGGGAGTATTGTAATACTGGGTATGTATTACTTGCAGAAATCATAGAAATGGTTTCTAAAATGGGGTACGGAGAGTTTTTACAGAAAAGAATATTCACACCTTTAAATATGTTCAATACATCAACACATTCGCAATTTCTAGATAGCGATATTGAAAATTTTTCGTTAGGTTTTATCTATGACTGGGAACAGGACTTGTATAGACTTCCAAGTGAAATGGAAGAACATAAGTATGTTTACTTCCTTGATGGTGTTAAAGGTGATGGCGGTATAAAATCCACTGTAGATGATCTGCTAAAATGGGAGCGTGCTATTTATAATAATGAACTGGTATCAGAACAAACAAAGGAAAGTATTATAGATCCAGTTTTCATTAAAGGAGAAGCTTCTAATGGGTATTGTCCTTGTTTGCACGAAGATTTCGGGGGATATGGACTTGGGTGGAAAATAGAGAACCATCCCCAATATAAGAAGATTATTCTTCACGAAGGATATTGGGCAGGATATTATTCAGGGTTAATTAGTTACAAGGATCGTAACAAAGCTATAATAATGCTAAATAACTTAGACTTTACGGATAACGAATTAAACAAGATACCATATTTGTTAACTCTTACTTTAGAGAAGATTTTATTCGGTGAAAAAGCGGGAGTACAAGTGTTTGAACAATTAATCATGTCAAATCGTTAGAATAAGCAAGGGAATTGTACCCTTAAAGGGCAATTTAATAGAGCAAGGGACACAAAAAATATCAAACTTTTTTATAAATAGCGTATATATAGGATGAGAAATTTATGGAAAAGGAAAAAGGTATTTCTTTGTCTGTTTTACTACTTGGTTTCGTTGTAAGTTATATCTTAACATCAGTATTCGCTCATTACGGATTCATACAGCATCGTTAAAAACTGGATTGCTTGTTGTCTGTGTAACTGTTTCTCTGATTCCATTGTTTGAAAAGATTTTTCCTGGGAGATCAGGGGCAACCAATTAATTATATAATCTAAGGGGGAGTTATACGAAGAACTATTCCCTAAGATTTGTTGCACAGTTTGACCACAGTCTTCCGAGTGCAATTCTTGAAAAACACAGGTAGAAAATAATCAAACATTTTTATTAAACCCACTCATTTTGACTAATCTTTTTTTCAAAATGAGTGGGTTTCTTCTATTCTATAAAAAACGTTTGTAGCTTATTTTCATCTTTATTCATGAGCTACACCAGAAGCTTAACTTAGATAAAAAAACAGTGGAACTTTTTACTTTTATTGAAATGATGAAAGTATAAAACTCCAGTTGTTCATAACTAGAAAGGAATATTTTTTACAGTGTAATTCTTTGTATACACTGATTCCGTTCTTTTTATTTACACTGTGGGGATTGTTCGCATGCTCCTATTTCAATTGATTTTCTAAAATGTTTGATGTATATAAGCTGGTTTGCGATCTTATGATAAAGAACTAATTGATTTTGTGAGGCAAGAAGAAAAGAGTGAAGCATTAGCCTCAATCTACTACACATCCCAGTACACATGCTCGCCATTTATTAGCCCCAACATAATTCAATTTTATGCTTTTTATGCGTAGTTTAAATTTACACTAAAATCACAGAGTATTGATATACTAATGTTTATAGGTGTTTTAAGGTATAGCATGCATTCAATCCACATTAGAACCATTAAAATAAGGAGATAGAATAAATAATGGAAAAATATCGTATTGATCAATCAAAGGGAATTGAATTTGGACTGTATTCATTAGGAGACCATATCCCAAATCCATTAACGGGGACTCGTATTTCTGCACAGCAGCGTATACAGGAGCTAATTGAAGCAAGTCAGTTAGCAGAGCAAGCAGGGATTGATGTCTTTGGTGTAGGTGAAAGTCATCAATCTTATTTTACAACACAAGCACATACGGTTGTTTTAGGTGCAATTGCACAAGCTACGTCAACAATCAAATTAGCAAGCTCTGCAACAGTATTGAGTGTCTCTGATCCAGTACGTGTTTATGAGGATTTTGCGACAATCGATCTAATCTCAGATGGACGTGCAGAAATTGTGGCTGGGCGCGGCTCTCGTGTAGGGGTATATCATTTATTGGGGGTTAACCTACAAGACTATGAAGAAATCTTTGAGGAGAAATTAGAGCTGCTGAAAAAAATCAACGAAGAGGAACTTATAACATGGGAAGGTCAATATCGAGCACCCCTGCATAATGCTCAAATTTTACCGCAACCGAAAAACGGCTCTTTACCAATTTGGCGAGCCGTTGGTGGTCCTCCTGCAAGTGCCATAAAGGCAGGCTATATGGGCATACCCATGATGTTAACAACATTAGGAGGTCCTGCTGTGAATTTTAAGCCCTCTGTAGATGCCTACAGAGAAGCAGCAGAGCGCAATGGCTTTGATCCTACCAAGCTACCAGTTGCTACAACTAGTTTATTTTATGTTGCTGACTCGACGAAAGAGGCCTTACAAGGAATGTATCCACATCTTAATGGGGGATTCCAGGCAATTCGTGGCGGAGGTTATCCAAAGCAACAATTTGCACAAGCTCCAGATACACGTGATGCGCTTATGGTTGGTAGTAAGGAACAAATCATTGAAAAATTACTCTATCAATATGAGCTATATGGTATGCAGCGATTTATGGCACAAATAGACTTTGGTGGCGTACCATTCGAAAAATTAATGAAAAATATAGAAATCATTGGCAACGATATAATACCTGCAATCAAAAAACATACAGCAAAATAAGGAGATGTCCAATATGAAAATCGTCGCACTAGCTGGTTCAATTGTCGGCTCAAAAACGAAAACAGCCATTTGTAAAGTTGTTGACATTTTACAAGAAAAGTATCCAGCGCATGAGGTAACATTGCTTGATCTTGCTGATTACAATATGGTATTTAGTGATGGACGTAATTATTTTGAATATGATGGGGATACAAAATATGTAACAGAAACCATTATGGCCGCGGATGCCTTGATTATTGGTACACCTACATTTCAAGCATCAATCCCAGCAACATTAAAAAATATTTTTGATCTGCTCCCTGTGAATGCCTTTCGTGATAAGGTGGTGAGTATGGTTGTTACAGCAGGTACAGCTAAGCATTATCTCATGATTGAGCAGCAAGTAAAGCCAATTCTAGCCTATATGAAGGCACATATCGTCCCAACTTATGTATTTATAGAGGAAAAGGATTTTTTACGCAAGGAAATCGTCAATGATGATATCCTTTTCCGACTAGAGCGTTTAGTGGAGGATACAGTAATGGTGACAGATGCATTCACTGAAATTCGCGCTAAAAAAGATGCAGAATATGATTTCTAATTTTTTTCTAAAGGTGGACGTTGCCTGATGAGGAATCTTTGGTAATGTCCGATTCTTGATAAAATGAAGCCCAAGCAATACAACATAGGATATTTTTAATTTTCATTCCCTTAACAATTAGTTTTCATTAAATAAGATGATTATTCTATTAAGTATAACTAGCTTCTATCTAGCACAGATGCTCGTGAATCGTCATATATTTCCATTAATTCAGCCACCTATAATATGGAAATTCCTTTATGTATTCGACAATATAAAAGACCGATATGTCTTCTTGGCCAGTTTTACCTTTGTATCAAAAAAATAGTATGATAGAATATTTAAAATAGTTTATATACAGAAGTAGAATGGGAGGGAAAAACATGAAGAAATATTTTATCGTACTGCTAGTCGTTCTTGCTTCTTTATTAAGCCCCACATCCTCTAAAGCTGCTGAGGTAAAGTGGGATGGGGCACAGGTTGTTAAAGGACAAGCAGGTAAGATGACCTTTACTAAAGATGTAAAAGTATATAAGAAAAATACTGATGGTAGCTTTAGTTCGTTAACAGTGAAACGAAACAACTACTTCCGCGTATATGATATTGAAAAATACGATAATAAAATATTTTACTGGATGAGCTCAGGATACCGTGTACAGGCAACCAATTTAGTTGTTTTTAAGGAGGTACCACTCGATATTCGAGCTTCTTTTTATGATAATCCGGGTTTAATTTATATTAATCGTCAGGACGGAAAGCCTCTAGGATATGGGGATCATCTGTTAAGCAAAAATATACCTGGCAGCGCCGACTATAATCCCTACAATGATGTTGTACAATTTAAAATTGGGAAAAAATTATACTACTATTTCTACGCTGCTCCATTTGAAGGTAACCCATTGGAGGTTTATATTGATAGCTCAGATATTCGTATTGCAGAAGCAACACCCCATGTTAAAGATTATTATACGTTAAATGCTGATGCACAGCTGCTCAGTGGTCCAATGATGGGGGCAAGAGTGCTAGAACAAGCATCAAAAGGAGCGGCATTTGAATTGCTGGGAATCGAAATAAATGGCTATCACATGGTAAAATCGCCAACAACCTTGAGACATGGCTATATCCCCGTTAAAGCACTTCAGCCTGTACAAAAGCAAGGTAAACGATTTATTCGTTATGGTGTTTATGTTGGAGGTAAGCACGGGGAATTAAAACGTTTTGATGAAGTCACATTTTTATCAGAAGATACTACGACTGCTTTAATAGAATTCAAGGGAGAAAAATATACTGTACCTAAAAAAGCGTTAGCTACTATACGCCCAAACGAATCACCTGTCATTACATCTGGTTTTTTACCAAGTGATACGCTTCAGCAATTAACCTATAATACGATATATACGAGAACTGGTAATCAACGCTTTGACACCGATT
Source organism: Lysinibacillus sp. UBA6686 (assembly GCF_002455205.1). Lineage (NCBI taxonomy): Bacteria > Bacillati > Bacillota > Bacilli > Caryophanales > Bacillaceae > Lysinibacillus > Lysinibacillus sp. UBA6686. The sequence goes on from NZ_DKJS01000018.1 coordinate 7,070, forward strand.
ACGACTTCCAATATATTACTTATCATGAAACAGATCAAGCCTTTTATTATGAGAAGGATGGCACGCAATATATATTTGAAAAACCAATTACAGAGGGATCGAAAGTTACGATAAGAGATAGAAATGAGTTTGTTCGTGCTATTCACTATACACTTACAACACCAGCAGGCACATTTAACAATGTTGTCGAAACATCCACTAGTATATTATATGCACCTGGCTACGGTGAGCTTGGTTCAGCATATGACCTCCAACTAAGGTCGTTTAAATAATCATTAAACGCTGCATAAGAGTAACTCTTGTGCAGCGTTTTTTACTTTAAAACTTCAATGCATGACTATCTTAAAGAAATTAATATTCCGAGTGTTTAAATTCTGAAAGATTTGTTTAACCGATTTGAAACCATTTTTGGTAATAATCGTACAGAAAGTGTTGTAACAAGCGGAATTTTGCGGTGAAATACAGATTTTCCTATTCAAATTGAACAAGCATGGACATTTCATGATAATCATCGTAAAATCGCATTCAAATTGAGGTACTACAAAAGTAAGGAAGTCGTTAGTAAAACCTATGCCATGTAAGTTGATCTTCGTTACGACTGGGCGACTCCTTGTGGATTAGCAATAGGGGAACGAAGGCGAAAACCATCACATCCTGTGATAACGCCTTCGTGACCAACATCGTGTTGGCCCGAGACCCTGGAGCGAGCCCATAGGGGAACGAAGGCTAAGAGCATCACATCCTGTGATAACGCCTTCGTGACCAACATCATGTTGGCCCAAGCGGCTCATCGGACGTCCCTAGGAAGCTCTGCTCGAAAGCGAAGCGTCAGCGGCAAATGTTTTATCTGTAGCGAAAGCAAANNTGCGAAAGCGAAGCGACAGCACAAAGCGCCCAGTCGGAACGGAAATCAACCCACGTTATGGTGATAGCTCTTAAAAATTTAATGTTGAACGACATAAAATTTTATATAATAAATACCAATAGGGATATTTTAACAAAGGCGTGATTATATTGAGAATTTTAATGGTTGAGGATCATGAAGATGTAAATGCGATGTTAACCGAATTGTTTGAGCAAGCAGATTATCAGGTAACAAGTGTGATGGATGGAGTAGAAGGTTACCGGGCATTTCTACAAAATGAGTATGATATTGTGCTTCTTGATATTATGCTTCCCTATAAAAGTGGGGATGAATTATTAAAAGAAATTCGCGCTATTTCGGATGTACCTGTTGTTATGATTTCAGCAAAAGATTTAGTGTCTACTAAAATCGATTTGCTTCGTTTAGGAGCGGATGATTATATTACGAAACCATTTGACCTTGGTGAGGTTTTTGCCCGTATTGAATCGATATTACGTCGTGTTAAAAAACAAGCTACACCTATGAAGCAGTTGCAATACAAGGATATAGTACTGGATGATGTCGCTAAGCGAGTTACAGTGAGTGGTGAAGAGGTCTTGCTTACTGCAAAGGAATATTTATTGCTCGAATTATTTATGACAAATCAAGAGAAAGTATTCACGAAAGCAAATTTATATGAATCCATTTGGCAGGAAGAATATTTAGGGGATGAACATATTATTAAAATCCATATTAGTAATCTTCGACATAAATTAAAGATAAAAAATCCACAAACGGATTATATCGAGACGCTTCGTGGGCTTGGTTATCGTTTACGTCCATAAATTATCCGTAATCTATACGCCATCTTTACTTTATCTATACCTTTCATGAGTAATCTATGGATATGAAAGGGAGGTGCTTAATATGGGAGAAACCATATTAAAAACAAATCAATTAAAGAAAACATATAAAAAGCATACAGTACTTCACGACGTATCAATCGAATTAAAAGAAGGACGTATTTATGGGCTTATTGGTGAAAATGGTGCGGGTAAATCGACCTTAATGAAGATTATTTCAGGAATTAGTTTTCAAACAGAAGGTTCATTTGAGTTATTTGGAAAATCATCTGACAAGGAAATACAGCTGCAACGAAAACGTATTGCCAGCATGATTGAACAACCAGCGATTAGCCCTGATATGACTGCAAAAGGTAACCTTAAATATCATCGTTTAATGCGGGGGATTCCGAATGAGGAGCTAGAGGATGAAATACTGCAATTGGTTGGATTGACGAGTACCAACAATAAGAAAGCTAAGCATTTTTCACTAGGCATGAAACAACGTTTAGGCATTGCTATTGCATTATTAACTAACCCAGAGTTATTGATTTTAGATGAGCCAGTGAATGGGTTAGATCCTATAGGTGTTGTTGAAATTCGTCAGCTTTTAACACGGCTTTGTGAAGAGCGACAGATGACAATTTTAATTTCGAGTCATAATTTACCGGAACTTTATCAAACAACAACTGATTATATCATTATTCATAAAGGGAAAATTATGAAACAAATGACGCAACAACAGCTCGACGAAGAATGTAGACATTATATTCGCATTGGATGTACTGCTCCCGAACAATGTGCACATGTATTAGAAACAAATCTTAAAACACAAAACTTTCAAGTCATGCCAAATAAAACGATTAAATTGTATGATTTCTTAGAGGATCTCGGGAACGTATCAACCGCCTTATTTGAAAATGGGGTAACACTTACGGAATTTAGTCTACAAGGAGACACATTAGAGAACTATTTTCTTACGTTAATTGGAGGTGAGCACCATGTTTAATTTAGTACGTGCTTACCTCTATAAAACAACTAAATCCAAAATATTTTGGGTCTTACTGGCTCTTACAACATGTTCTGCAACAGCAATGTTTAGTATTGCCTATGGGATTGGCAATAACTCAATAAATGAAAGCATCAGCAACGTTGGTTTTCTACTATCTGATATGAATACGATGTCAATAGTAGGCGCAGTACTTGCTACTACACTTATTTGTTCAGATTTTGATACAAAAAATATTCATCATCCAATTATAAGCGGCTTTGCAAGAATCCAAATTGTCATAAGTAAAGCGATTGTTTTCTGGATATTACTTTTTGTTCTTGTAAGCCCGTATATCATCGTGACAATAATTGGTTTATCAATGGACAGCACGTTTAGCATGGGTGGGAAAGCAGCAGGTTTTTTAAGCATTCTAACTTCGACTACTAGTGGTAGCTTTGGTGAATACGTAACAATAATGTGCACAATGACTATAGTCTATCTTGCACAGTTAACGACTTGTATTTTACTTGCGTTTGCCTTAAGAAAATCGGTGCTTGTAGTAGCTGCATATTACATGATGTCCATGTTCTTTGGGCAGGTAGCTAGTTTTCAGGATTCATTTGAGATGATAGATAAAGTATTATCTTTTACACCATATTCAGCGGAGTATCTTTCGATTAATTTAAGCATGAGTAAAGGTGATATAATTTCGGCCGTTTCCATTTGTATCATCTTTATAGTAGTAATTATATACTTAACATTCATGACATTTAGAAAAGCAGAAATCAAGTAAGGGGATGTAGGGAATGTGGATTGTGGCAATTGTAGTCATTGTAGGATTATTGTTTTATATTTTTTATATACAAAGGCAAATACGATTGATGAACATACAATTGTCACAACGTCTACATGAGCAATATACGCAGCCAATTAGCGTAGAGCTATTAAACAAAGAGATAAATCAACTAGTGGCAAATATAAATCGCATATTGATAGAATCGCAGAAATCAAGGTCGTATATTAAAAGGGAGGAAAAATACTATAAAGAAATGATTTCAAACATTTCTCATGATTTTCGTACGCCACTAACGGCGATAAAGGGCTATCAACAAATGCTTTTAAAAGAACCATTAACAGAAAAGCAGCTGGCAAAGCTTGGAGTCGCACAAAAACATGTTGGAAGACTAGAGCAATTATTAGCAACATTTTTTGAATATTCCTATTTGCATAGTAATGAAGATCAACCCAAAAAGGATCGTATTAATATATCAAACATCGTATTTGAAGAAATTGCTGGTGCCTTTGCACAATTTGAACAACAAGGAATAGCCGTCACCTTACCTAATTATGAGCCGCTCATTATTAACTCTGATGAAGAAATGCTTTTACGCATTGTGCAAAACCTAGTACGCAATAGCATCATGCATGCGCAAGGTGATGTCACGATCAAGATGTGGTTAGAAGAAGAACATGCATATATCTGTTTTCAAAATCCGATTGACGAAAATAGTCAACTAAATCCTAACCAGCTCTTTGATCGATTTTATACAACAGACAATTCCAGACGTAAAAACACTGGTCTAGGACTTTCTATTGTCAAGCTGCTTGCAGAAAAACTAGGTGGAAATGTAGCGGCTAAAATAGAAAATGGAATGATTGAGTTTTTAGTGTGTTTAAAAAAGAATTTGTAATAGTAGCAGCCAAGAAGCTTAGTGCATCTTTATATGCACCTGGCTACGGTGAGCTTGGTTCAGCATATGACCTCCAACTAAGGTCGTTTAAATAATCATTAAAATGCTGCATAAGAGTAATTCTTGTGCAGCATTTTTTACATTTAAACTTCAATGCATGACTATTTTAATGAAATCAATATTCCAAGTGTTCAAATTCCAGAAAATTTGTTTAACTGATTTGAAACCAACGTTGGTAATAATCGTATAGATAGTGATGTAACAAGCGGACGTTTGCGGTAAAATACGATTTTCCTATTCAAAATGAACAAGCATGGTCATTTATGATAATCATCGTAAAATCGCATTCGAATTTGGTACTACAATCTATTTATAATGTTAAAGTGGCGAGCTTTGTAGCCAAATCATAAGCTAAGGCAAGCTCAAGATGTGTGGCTCTGAAATAATTCTATTATAAAGAGCCCTAGCTACTAACGAGGAGAGAATTGATGAAAGTAGATGAGGCTTTAAAGATAGTTTATGAATATACTATTGGTGATAACTCTATACTATGTTCATTAAGAGTGGGATTAGGATTAAATGAAAACAACTACAATACATTAATTGAAGCAATGAAGGTATTGATTACGGAGTATTCGAATAAAACCGAAGTTCCTAAGAAACTAGCTTTATGTTTTGAAGATATCAGCAATTACTTTTATTTTAATGAAGGCAAGTATTCTGAAGAAGAGGAAGAAAAGCTTGAAGATGCAATTCACGAAATATCTAGTTTGGCTGGAAAATTATTTGATTAAATACTACCTCTAAATCGGTTAGTACGCCCAGAAAGGATACAATTTACAATTCATTTCAAAGGGACAACATAAAGCTTTTTGCTGGTACAAGTCATTCTTCATCCAAAGAAAAGAAGGTGTAAATTATGACGGAAGAAAAGATGAATTTATTGAGTATTAGTGATGTGTTATCACATCCAAAGAGAAATCCAGAGACTTGGTTTTATCTACCTCCAAATTCAAAAGAATGGAATTTAAATACAAGAGGAATATTTTCACTAGATAGCTTTGATTTTCCGCCCAATTCAGATGATTTTTTACCAGAACAAGCGAAAAAAAATGGTTGGATAGAAACATTGGATGGTGCAAGTATTGAGGATGTAATTGACAATGTAAATAATCAGTTTGAAAATCCATCACTAGATCAGCTATTCCAAGCGTTCCTTTATTACTTTGAAAATGATGCATTTTTAGTTTTTAAGAAATAAAAGAGTATAATGAAATATTTCATCATTGTTGAATATTGGAACGAAAGTATTGGATGTAGCATTTTAATAAAGTTTAATTAAAATGAAATCACTAACTCCGATTTCGAAAAGAGGAGGAATCAGGAAAATTGAAGTTCTATCGCTATGTGTTAAGTATCCCGCCTTTGGATTGGGAGTGTTGCTTTCTTAGCATTGAGGAGTATAAGCAAAGCTTTACGAATAAGTATAAACATAATATAACGTATTACATGCAAGTTATTGGGGATTATCAGCAGCATCTTGAAGATATTGACGCCCTTGCTGATATTACTTATAAAGATCTATGTGCAAGTGTTCATTCTGCTGAGCTGCGTTGTCCAGCTATGATTTTCTCTATACCGAGTGGTGATCAGCGTGGTTCAGCTTTGTTTTGTATCATATATAAGCTTGAAGACGACGGGGATACGTTTATTTACTCTCCTGTTCCACTTGTTCATCTAGAGCAAGATCAAGCAGGTGAAGTGGAGCTTTAATGGTTTGAATTCAGAGGTTGCTGTTACTGCTCAACCGTAACGAGAGTCATCCATAATACGATATGGGAGGACTAATAGTGATTTTTAAGGGCTAGGAGAGCTGAGATTTTCAAGTCGTGTGGGGAAGGTGTCGAATATAATAAATGCAATTGTGAATAGAGGGACAAAAATCCAGTAGGGAGGCGTTTATATGACGTTGGGAGAAGTGTTGGCGACGTTACCGGAAAAAGGGAAGAAGAGAGAAGACGCTATTTCGCGATTGGGTCGAGTGGAAGCGCTTCTATATCTTGTAGAACATGAGAAAGGGAAATGCAAAAAAGCGGCGTTAAAAGCACTTGCTCATCAAGAGTGTGTGGAAGCGACAGCAATTTGGGAAAAATTTATGAAATACAAAAATTTGGGCGAGGACATCCTGATGCTAGCTTTTTCGGATACGGTTTCGGAAGTTGTGGGTAAGCATTGCGAGAAATATTTCCACGAGCTGTTTCAACAGCCACCAGATTTTCTGACCGATCAGGATGAGTTTGAACGATTCACTGCCGTTGTTTCCGTTATGCTTGGTAAAGGCAGCCCGTCCATGATCGGCGTCTACCGCCTCATTGCGGCGAATCAGCCAATGGTTGAGAGGCTTAACCTTTTGAAACTAGTGGCCGATAAGGACTATGTGCACATTAACGATACACTCAGAATATGGAACCTGCAGCCACAGGAAACCATATGTATTTTCCCAATTGTGCTCGCTGCTTCGATTATACGGAGCATGGATGAACAGTTGATTTTGTTGGCTGAGGAACTGTATATACGGTACGGTAATGAATGGTTGATTCCTTATTTTTCCGCAAAGCTTCTTACCAATCGTGCAGATAATGTGTATGATGAATTTTCTGCTTTTTTGCAGGATGAAGCATTAAATCGATATATACATAACAGCTTGGGACGAATCTATTATGACGATCAGAATGGAACTCACACAATGGCGGCATTTTGGGGACGTTATAGCTACGGAAGTTACGATAATAGAACTTATTTCAAGCGTAAATTGGCAGAAGATCTGGATGCCAGGTGGTTGGAACGTTTGATGGAACATCCGCACCCTAATGATAAGGTCAAATTTCAGTTTTACAATCGATGTCCTGTTATCTACGAATCTTACAAACAGATGATAATTGATTTGCTACCGAAGACGATTGAAGATGCACGGATAAGAAGTTATTTAGGACTATCAAAATAGAGAAATAAAAAACGAGCATAATTCTAATTCCGGGAGAGATGTAGCTGTGAGTATTGAAATGAATGAGATATGGGATGGAAAAATCCCAGCAGATGAAATGGATCTAGCGGTATTATCCGATAAAATATGGGAGATCGGCGAACTGGACGTCATTCGTGAGAAGGTGTCGCCAGAGTTTTTTCAACTTCACATAGCCATCAATACAATTGGCAATTGGCAGTGTGATGGCTGGGACGGTATTATCGCGTATCAGCCGCATCTCGTGCCATATATTTCTCAGATGTTGGTGAAATTTGGCTTGCAGGATTTGCAGTATGCTTTTGACGAAGTCATTGCCATTTTTCCTGATTTCATTACGTTTGAGGATGATTCACTTTATTGTGACATGATCAATTTCCTGCATAATATGCGACTAAAGGTAAGTGACGAACGTTTGAACACGTATACGCAAGAAGAGCGTCAAGCCATGATGAAGCAATATCAGGAAAAGCTCGATCAATTGGAAAAAATAACGGGGCCACTTTGGGGATATGGAAGTCCTAAGGAAGGCTGGGCAATGATCTTTGATTATATTCAGTGGCGATCGTGAATAGAAGGAGAAATGCAATGAGAGATATAAAAATTCTTAAAGAACGAACAGAATGTATGCTCTTTCAAGCGAATGAAAAGGATAGCGGTAAAGGATGGATCGGAGGGAACGCACCGGCTTATTTTGATGAATTGGAAGGCATGGTAAATAAGGAAGCGGAGATGAATTTTTATTTGTCTATCGTTAATCCTTTTAATGAAACGGAGATGATCTCCATTTTTGCTCCTAAACATTTTGAAGAGCGTATTTCTAAAAATAGATATCCCAATTGTTCATTAATAACAATGAAACACCCTAAAACAGAAGAAAGTAAACTTGATACTTTTGCCGATCCTGATTTAGTCAAGCACTTTATTTCGGAAGCTAATATAGTAAGTGATAAAGCATCATTTGAAGAACGTTTTCTGATCAAATTTTGGGGAACTCCAAGGCATATTCAGGGAGAAGAGTATTACTATAACAAGTTGCATGATGACGGTTTTGATTTTATATTCCAGGTCGATGAGGATGGGTACCCAGATACCCTAATAAAGCCAAGAAAAAGCTATCCCTTTTCGTTTGGAGCTATCTATTTATATGCACAGATTTTAGAAGACTCAATTATGAATCCCATACATAGTTATTGGCAATTTTCTTAGGATGGAGGAATGTAAAATCCCCAAATTTAAAAAAGGAGAAGTTTGCTATTTCATGTAAGAATACATGTGAAGATGAATCTACTATTAGGGATTTAATTTCTCGTGCAGTATTGGATTAGATTACGATATGAAACGTTGGACATGCAAAATGAATTTTAACAGGCATAAAAAAGTATTTATGTGCGATTTTATGATAGATTAGAAGATGTAATAGATATGGAGAAATGAATATTGAATTGTATAAGATCAGAGTATGAAAAAATCAAATGCTCTCCTAGATGGTTTTTTACTGCTTTTAAGTAAATTATTTTGTTTAGAAGAAGGGCATTACCTTTGTCCTGACTACGCCATACTATTAAAGTAATGTAAGTCATAGTGTTTTGATGGAGAGTGTAGGGGAGAGTAAAGAATGGTATTTTCTATTTTTAAGAAAAAGAAAGAGCCACAGCAATTGAAAAATAGAGTAGAGTTTTGCATTACAAATTTATCATTGGGTTCAGCAGACGCTTATGATGTTTTAGTTGAAAGATCTGATATTGAAATTGAAGAATCCGGCTGTACATCTCATTGTGAAATTTGTGAGCAAGGGATCTTTGCCATCGTCAATGGAGAAATTGTAACTGCAGACGATGCAGAGTCGTTAGTGCAGGCAGTTGATGAAGAAATTAAACAAAATCCTCTTTATTGAAATAAGAACAGCTTGTTAGCATAAATCAACAAGCTGTTTTTTACATTTAGGTAAATAGCCCATATACCGCTATTTTTTACCAACCACGTATGTATTGCAATGGTGGTTGAATGTCTTCTCCTAAATCCTTGGCTGCGTGTAATGGCCAATATGGCTCGCGCAGAAGAACACGAGCTAAGAAAATTAAGTCAGCACGATTATTTTGTAAGATTTCCTCTGCCTGAATAGCTGTTGTAATCAGACCAACTGCGCCTGTTGGTATTTCAGCACCATGTTTAATCGCTTCAGCATGAGGTACTTGGTAGCCAGGAAAAATATTAATATGTGCTTGCACGACGCCTCCTGTAGAAACATCCACTAAATCAACACCCTGTAATTTCATCCAGCGGCTAAAGACGATAAAGTCTTCCATTGTCGTTCCATCTGCTGCATAATCTTCTGCAGATACACGTACAAGTAAAGGACCCTCCCATACACTACGAATGGCATCAATCACTTGACGTAATATACGGTATCGATTTTCCTGTGACCCTCCATACAAATCAGTCCGTTTATTAGTTGCTGGTGATAAAAATTCACTAATAAGATAGCCGTGTGCTCCATGAATTTCAAGGACATCAAAGCCAGCTTTAGCAGCACGAATAGCGGCTTTCTTAAATGCTTCTATAACATATTCAATGTCTTCTATTGTCATTTCAGTTGGCGTTTGATAGTCATCACTAAAGGCAATAGCTGAAGGGGCAAAAATTTCTCCCTCCACCGTTGCTTTGCGTCCGGCATGTGCTAACTGAATACCAGTTTTTGCTCCATACGCCTTCATGCCATTGACTAATTGACGTAAGCCTTCGATATGGGCATCATCCCAAATACCAAGATCTTTATTGGAGATACGACCCTCTGGGACAATACCTGTTGCTTCAAGAATGATTAAACCTACTTGACCCGCAGCTCGTGTTGCATAATGAACTTGATGAAATGGCGTGACAAGTCCATCATCCTGAGCAGAATACATACACATTGGTGCCATCACAACACGATTTTTTAAAGTGATAGACTGTAGTTGATAAGGTTCGAATAATTTAGTCAAAATAAAGCCCCCTAATTCCTAGTGATAAACTCTATTTTGCACATTTTACTTACTATTTGCAAGTGAACGAGACCGAGCCTCTGCTTCTTTAATACATGCTTCAATTGCCTCATTAAATTGATATTTTTCAAGCGCTTTAATCCCGGCTTCTGTCGTGCCCCCTGGACTAGTCACCTTTCTGCGTAGTACATCTGGCTCATCAACAGATTGCTTCAGCATTTCAGCAGTTCCTGCCAGTGTTTGTGTCATTAATCGTCGTACGGTATCCTTTGAAAGACCAACCTTTGTGCCGACTTTTTCAAATGCCTCCATTAAATAATAGATATAAGCAGGACCACTACCTGAAAGAGCCGTTACAGCATGTAATTGATCCTCATCTACTTCAATGACCGAACCAACTGCCTCAAGTAATTGTAAGAAAGTCGTACGCTGTTCAGTAGTCACTTCGTTATTGAAGGCAATACCACTAGCCGACATCCCGATTGTGGCTGAAGTATTAGGCATAACCCGAGCAATTGGGCGTATGCCTAAATGCTCTGTGATGGTTTGAATAGCTATACCTGCTAAAATAGAGAGGACGGCTGAGTGCTCTGTGATTTTCGCTTTCAACTCATCCATTGCGGCAATAGCATCCTTTGGCTTCATTGCTAAAATAATTAAGTCTGCTTGTTTAAAAATTTCTGCATCAACTAAGCAATTGACACCATATGTTTCGTGCAAAAATTGTAATCGTACTTTATCTGAGCGATTGGTGACATAAATTTCTTGTGCTGTAAATACCTTTTGGTTAATCCAGCCCTGAATCAATGCCTCTGCCATTGAGCCTGCACCGATAAATAGTATTTTCTTCATGAACAAAACCTCCAGTTCAAAATAAAAAGCGCTCCCGTCCTTATCAAGAAGGACGAAAACGCTGTTGTTTCCGCGGTACCACCTTTGTTTGCCAATTGGCACAACTTTTAACCCTTTTATCGCAAGGGGAACGGTTATGTTTTCATAACTGCTCAGAAGTAGGTTCGGTAATGGGAGTGGGTGATGTTACTCGCAGCAAATGTAACACTCTCTGAGACACCTTCACCAATTACGTACTTGGCTTCATCAACGCACAAAAATAATTAGATTATTCAAAATTATATTGATAATACGTCAACCTGTCAACAGGTGGATGACGAAAAGAAGAAAAACTTGTAAAATAGAATGAATTGTTATTCACTAGTAGTACAAAAGGGGGAAACAGCTTTGTCTATATACAAAATAGAAATACCAACACCCTATGAAGTAGGAGATGTCAATGCATTTGTTGTCAAAGGTGATGCACTAACACTCTTTGATGTTGGACCAAAAACAATGGAAGCCTATGATGCATTGAAATGGGGGATTCGAGCAGCAGGCTACGAATTAAGGGATATAGAACAGGTAGTCCTCACTCACCACCATCCGGACCATGCAGGTTGGGTAGATGCCTTTCCACATGCAGAAATTTTAGGGCATGCCTATAACGATAAGTGGCTTCGTCATGACGAGGATTTTTTACGATATCATGAACGATTTTATAGTGAACGCTTATTTGAGCATGGCGTTCCACAGGAATATATTCAACCGAGTGTACATGTACGTCGTGAATTAGAACTTGTCGGTGAACGTCCATTAACACAAATTCTAGTTGATGGAGATGAAGTACCTGGTCATCCGGGCTTAAAGGCGATTGAAACATTAGGGCATGCACAAAGCCACTTCATCTTCTGGGATGAAAAAACGCATCATGTGATTGGCGGGGATTTATTACTGGAAAAAATTACGCCAAACCCATTAATTGAACCACCATTGGATCGTACAATAGGACGTACTAAATCATTACTACAATATAATGAATCACTTGAAATTTTACGAAAATTGCCAGTGAAAATGATGCATACAGGTCATGGTGCGGAATTAGAGGATATTCCTTTATTAATCGATAAACGTCTAGAACGTCAGCATCAGCAATCGATGAAGGTATTAGAGCTATTAGGTGAAGATCAACTAACGGTTGTTCAAGTCACAATGCGCCTGTATCCGGCTATTTTTCAGCGAAAACTAGGTTTAACACTATCCAAAACACTTGGACATTTAGATTATTTAGAAGCCAATCAGTATATTACATCTACGAAAACTGAGGAAGGTATTTATGTATTTAAAAGAAAGTAGGCGTTTGCGTGGCTGATAAAAAGACAATCCTCGTTACGGGTGCAACAAGTGGAGTAGGATTAAAAATTACAGAATTATTAGTAGCACAGGATCATATCGTATATGCAACAGGACGAAATACTGCCGCATTAAAAGCACTAGAACGCTTAGGTGCAAATGTGATTCAAGCTGATTTAACAAATTTAACCGCTATTGATGAAGTTTGCGCCCAACTACCACCACTTGATGTGGCGATATTCTCAGCAGGTGTAGGTAAATTTGGTATCGCACCTACATTACCTGATGAGGCTATTTCCCAAATGGTGAACTTAAATGTAAGTGTGCCAATGTATTTGGCCAAGCGCTTAGCATTGCCAATGATACAGCGTCAACAGGGGCACCTTATTTTCATTGGCTCACAGGCAGGGAAGGTAGCCACTCCAAAAGCTAGTGTTTATGCTGCAACAAAGCATGCTATAGTCGGATTTACTAATGGACTTCGTATGGAACTAGCACCTTATCAGATTAAAGTGACAGCGATACATCCCGGCCCAATTGATACGCCATTTTTAGATAAGGCGAGTGATGATAGCGGCTATCGGGCTTCGCTAGGTAGATTTTTATTAACAGCAGAAGAAGTAGCACAGGCTACGGTTAAAACGATTAAACGCCCTGTTCGAGAGGTGAACTTACCAAAAATCATGGGATTATCCAGCAAGCTTTATGCACTGGCTCCTGCCACCATTGAATTTTTTGGCAAATCATTTTTCAACAAAAAATAAATAGGGATTAAACTGTAACCATTCTCAAAAAAGCTGGAGAGAGTGTTTACAGTTTTTTATCTTCGTCCAGCAGATGTTTTTTGTATCGAAAGTATAGCGGCAGCAACACGATTTTATCTGTAGCGAAAGCAAAGCGACAGCTATAATTACGCAGGAGAAATTAATTTAAAGTATTCAATAGAATGGGAAAGGAGAGCATAATGTACACAATTGGACAGGTAGCGAAGTTTTTAGGGGTTTCAAGAGATACTTTAAAGTTTTATGAGGAAAAGGAATTAGTAAAGCCAAAGCAAAATAGTGGGAATGGGTATAGAGAATATAATCGTTTTGATATATATGATATAACAACGGTTAATTTCTATCGCGAAATGGATATTGAAATTAAAAAAATTCAAGAATTAAGAAAAGGCAAGAGCATAGAGGGCATACAATCACTATTCGAGGAGAAAATGCAGGAGGTTATGGAAGAAATCGAGTATAAAAAGTTGCTAGTAAAAAAACTTCAAACCGTTCAGGAAGATTGCGAAAAAGTTAAAAAATTTCTAGGCACATATACCATCAAAGAAATGAAGCCTATTGAGGTAAAGGGAGAAATTGAGCATCATACTGCATATGATAAATATGAAATAATAAAGGATAACTTAGAAAATTTAAAACAAGCAGTGACACTTACCTCTTTGAGAAGAGTTATTCATTTCAATGAAGAAGGTGTACAAGAGGATAAGTTTATTATCGTAAAAAAAGTAGAGGATTCTGATAAAGAAATAGCAGGTGAAATTTTATCTCATCCAAAATGTCTGTATACAGTTATTGAAGATGGGAGGTGGTCAACGGGTGGAAAAAATACGGACCATAAAGTCGAGGCTAGTATAAAAAAAGCGGCAAAAGAAAACGGCTATGAACTTTTGGGACTAGTGTATATAAATCAATTACTTACTACGTATGAAGATGGCTTAGAACGAGCCTTTTTAGAAATTTATGTACCTATTAAGTGATTTTCGTTGTTAGGCAGGCTTTTATTTTGTCGAAAACATCATGAAATTTTTGTTTTGAGTGTGGGATTGCTGAATAGACAGAAAAATATGCATCAGTGTCGAGTATTTGTGCTTGATAGAAGGCGACTTATACTTAATAGAGTGTCCCAAAAGGCAACGCTTATGCTGCAGAGCACATTTCAAAACATAAACCATCCACCAAATATAATGGTAGATGGTTTTTGTAGTTTTTATGTATTAGACAAATCATGATCCCACCCCCTTCCATTACATCGTAATAAAAATCCTCGATTTCTTATTGGATTAAATATTTCTTCCTATTTAACAGAGTTTCATCTAAATCAAATAACGCGATTTTAATACTATTGATACATAAAAATCTAGACTTTAGCATCTTTTTTAAGTAACTATTTATTTTTTAGACCCTTATATTGTATTGACCTGTGGGTAACTCCTAGGTTTAAGCTGAAAATATCCGTAATTTGAAAGGGGGAATATGTATGAGTAAAGAAAAAAAATTAAAAAGACCAATAGTAAGTTTTATCCTACTAACCAATATCATCTTTTGGCCACTCTTTTGTCTTGTAGGGGTAACCAAGATGTTAGGTTTGTCTACATGGTTATTTGTTGTAGTTCATTGTATTTCATCCTGGGCTTCAACCTTTGCGTTTGCTATCCTTTTTAAGAAAATCTATCCTGGTCAGAGTTTTATACAATTTGTAAAAAGTAAATTCAAACATAAAATTAAAGTTTCTGTGTTGCTTTCTGTAATTACAATTCAAGCTCTTATCTTTTTGACAATAATATTGATCGTCTTGAGCAAGAGTAAAGTAGACTCAATTTTCACTATATCCTCATGGGGTATGCTGCTCTATTACTTTTTCAAAACACTATTGTCAGGACCATTTGGTGAAGAATTAGGTTGGAGAGGCTTTGCATTAATGGAGCTTCAGAAAAAGCATTCACCATTAAAAGCGTCTATCATCATAGGGTTTTGGTGGGGGCTGTGGCATCTACCCATCTGGTTTACTACAGGATTTACGGGCATTGATTTAATGAAGTATATTCTATTCTTTATGATTTCAATCATGTCCACTACAATACTTATGGCTGCATTTTATAATTTAAATCAAAATTTAATTATTCCGATTACCGTCCATCATAACTTTAATTTTTTTATTGGCATCATAAACGGAAATTTAAGCGATTTAATTCTGTATAACGCCATTTTATATGGAATAGCAGCAGTTTTAATTATCATTATCAATCCAAAGAAGGTGTTGTATGGCAAGAAAGAGAAAAGCCTTCTTTATGGAAAGCCTACTCTTATGTGAGAAGCTATACAGTTAAATTTCTTTTTTGAAAGCTTGAAAAAGTCGATTGGCATCACATTTTATTGTGGCCAATCGACTTTTTCAGTGCCCTATTGCACAATCGAATTCTAAACAGCGTGTTATCTTCGGAAATTTATATTGTATACACCCAAGTAGAAAGTAGGAAATCATTTATAAGAGTAAAGATATTCATAGTTTGTACCATAGCTATAAGTATTGAAATGACTTACTTTTTACAATAAACATAAATGTCTACAAATTTATAAAAATACACTTGTGTTTATTTTTATAACGTGTTACTATTCGTGTATAAACTTTTATATGAATGTATAAACATACATATCTCATAGATTAATTGGAGGCGCATTTTTAATGGCAAATAAAAAAGTAGTATTAGCATACTCAGGAGGTCTTGATACTTCTGTAGCAATTCCATGGTTAAAAGAACAAGGTTGGGACGTTATTGCAGTTTGTCTTGACGTTGGTGAGGGGAAAGATCTTGAGTTTATTAAAAATAAAGCTCTTCAAGTAGGGGCAATTGAATCTTATATGGTAGATGCAAAGGATGAATTTGCTGAAGGATATGCACTGATTTCATTACAAGCACATACTTGGTATGAACAAAAATATCCATTAGTATCAGCACTTTCTCGTCCACTAATCTCGAAAAAGTTAGTGGAGATTGCCAACCAAGTGGGCGCTGACGCAGTAGCTCATGGTTGTACAGGAAAAGGGAATGACCAAGTTCGTTTCGAGGTTTCTATTAAAGCATTAAATCCAGATTTAGAGGTATTAGCTCCTGTTCGTGAATGGGGCTGGAGCCGTGACGAGGAAATCGAATATGCAATGAAGCATAATGTGCCTATTCCTGCAACATTAGATTCACCATTCTCGATTGACCAAAACTTATGGGGTCGTGCAAACGAAGCGGGAATCATGGAAGATCCATGGGTTTCACCACCAGAAGAAGCTTACGGTTTAACTGTTTCTGTTGAAAATGCACCAGATGAAGCTGAATATGTGGAAATCGAATTTGTGGCTGGTAAACCAGTTGCATTAAACGGAAAAGAATTGAAGCTTGCTGATTTAATTCAAGAACTAAATGCAGTTGCTGGTGCCCATGGTGTTGGTCGTATTGACCATGTAGAAAACCGTTTAGTAGGTATTAAATCTCGTGAAGTATATGAAATTCCTGGAGCAAAAGTGCTGTTAACGGCTCATAAAGAGCTTGAGGATTTAACACTTGTAAAAGAATTAGCACACTTCAAGCCAGTTATTGAGAAAAAGCTATCAGAATTAATTTATGATGGTTTATGGTTCTCACCATTACGTGATGCACTTGAAGCATTCCTTGCACAATCACAGCAATATGTAAATGGTACAGTACGTGTGAAACTATTCAAAGGTCATGCGATTGTAGAAGGACGTAAATCACCAAATTCATTATACAGTGAAAAGCTAGCAACATACTCAAAAGAAGATCAATTCAACCACGCTTCAGCAGTAGGCTTTATCGAGTTATGGGGTCTACCAACAGTAGTGAACTCTTCTGTCAATAAAAAATAATTTTGACAAGCAAGGTGTAGTGTGGCAATGCGCTGTGCTGCACCTTTTAGCCTTCTATCAGCAATATATCCAAATAGAAGCATAATTGATAAAGAAATAAACGAAAGGGTGAGCTGTTATGACAAAACTTTGGGGCGGACGTTTCCAAAAATCAGCCGAAGCATGGGTGGACGAATTCGGCGCATCGATTGGCTTTGACCAACAGCTTGTTCTAGAAGACCTTGAAGGAAGTGTTGCACATGTTACGATGCTTGGTGCAACAGGTATTTTACCCGCAGCGGACGTAGAGGCTATTCTTGGCGGTCTTGAACAGTTACAGGAAAAAGCAATTGCAGGTGAGCTTGAATTTACAGTTGCAAATGAAGATATCCATTTAAATCTTGAGAAGATGCTGATTGATTTAATCGGTCCTGTAGGCGGGAAGCTTCACACAGGTCGTAGCCGAAATGATCAAGTAGCTACAGATATGCATATTTTCTTAAAAAAACGTGTAAACGAAGCGATTGGATTAATTGAAACTTTCCAAAAAACATTGCTTGAAAAAGCTGAGGTGCATGTAGAAACAATTGCTCCAGGCTATACACATCTACAACGTGCACAACCAATCTCATTTGCACATCATTTAATGGCTTATTTCTGGATGCTAGAACGCGATAAACAACGCTTTACAGAATCGATGAAGCGTATTGATATCCTACCGTTAGGGGCAGGTGCCATGGCTGGGACAACTTTCCCAATCGATCGCTTAAAATCAGCAGAGCTTTTAGGCTTTAGTGAGGTTTATGCCAACTCCATGGATGCGGTGAGTGATCGTGATTTTATCGTGGAATTTTTAAGCAATGCATCATTATTAATGGCACATTTATCACGCTTTGCAGAGGAAATTATTCTATGGTCAACAGATGAATTTAAGTTTATCGAATTGGATGATGCCTTCTCAACAGGTTCTTCCATTATGCCACAGAAGAAAAATCCTGATATGGCAGAGTTAATCCGTGGTAAAACAGGACGTGTCTATGGAAACCTAATGGGCTTATTAACGGTTCTAAAAGGCACACCATTAACATACAACAAAGATATGCAGGAGGATAAAGAAGGTATGTTTGATACTGTCCATACCATTCTTGGCTCTCTAAAAATCTTTGAAGGTATGATTCGCACGATGACTGTTAAGACAGAACGTTTACATCAGGCAGTACACGCCGACTTCTCCAATGCGACGGAGCTAGCAGATTATCTTGCAACAAAGGGTATGCCTTTCCGTGAGGCACATGAAGTAACTGGAAAGCTTGTGTTCACTTGTATTCAAAAGGGCATCTATTTATTAGATTTACCGCTTGAAGACATGAAAAAAGAAAGCGAGCTTATCGAAGTGGATATTTATGATGTATTAGCACCTGAAGCTGCCGTTCGTCGTCGTCATTCTTTAGGTGGTACAGGATTTGATCAAGTAAATATCCAAATTGAAAAAGCAAAAGCTTGTTTTGCATAACCATTTCTTTAGCGTGCATGTCCTTGTGACTTTTGCATAGATATTCATTAAAGCTGTCCAGTGAGGCACTATGAAAAAACTATTTCCTTTTTCAACGGAGCCAGAGGGTGAAGTGAAAAAGAGACCCTTACATATGTGAAGGACAATCCCCAATTCTGGAGACGCGGAATTGGGGTTTTTGTATAAGGAAATGTAATGATTATCTTTTAGGGGGATTGGACATGAATGAGCGTTTTACAAAGGGGTTAGACACAATTAAACAATATGTTACGGAGCAAGAGGCTGATCGAATGATTGAATCGGATGCACTAGCTGACGTGGCACCGGATTTACGAAAAATGATTATAGAATTTGCCTATGGTGAGGTCTATTCACGTCCGGGATTAGATGTTAAAAGCCGTGCACTTGTTGTTATTACCGCGGTGGTAACACAAGGCGCTGCACCACAAACTAAAACACACATAAAGCGGGGCTTACATGCTGGCTTAACACAGACAGAAATTGTTGAGGCCTTATTGCAGCTAGTGCCTTATATTGGCTTCCCGCGTGTTCAAAACGCATTAACGATTGCACAACAGGTTTTTACTGAAGAGGCTTAAAGCAACTTTTTTGCCAAATGTAGATTTCGTGAATAAATAGTTGGTATATAGCTCATATTAAAACCGGAAACACTTATTAATCTAATCTGATGAGGAGGATGTAGAATGAGTAGTCAAACACCCAAAGACCAGGAATCTCAGGAAAGTCCGCCACAACTGTATCAGGTGAGCTTCTAAAACTTAAGTTTTAGGCATGGCAGAAAATTCTGTTTTGCTGTCGCTTAAGATGAAGCAAAAAACAATACAGATAAAAATCAAATAGAGCTATAAGTGTCCAAGGATCCAGAATTATTCTGGGTCCTTTTTTAGGTTCAGAGGAAACCTGCTTAAAAAGGTGATGAATGTGATCAATTAAAGAAAAACAACGATCTGAAATTAAATATAACTCCATTTGACATTTAGGCAATTCTGTATTACTCTATGCATAACAGATTCTGTTATGTTTAGGGTGGTACAGATGGAGGTGTGATATGCAAATACGCTTAGATCCAAGTGATGAGTTACAGCTCTATAAACAATTAGCCAATCAATTAATTGAATTAATTGCTAAAGGAGAGCTCAAAAACGGTGATACTTTACCATCAGTGCGTTCTATGGCTACGGATTTAGGTATTAATGTTAGTACAGTGAGTAAAAGTTATCATGAACTTGAAGAAAAAGGCTTAATCGCATTAAAGCCGAAAGCGAAAGCTGTCATTATAGGTGGTCAAAAGCGGGAGCTGGAAGAAATAGAGGTTGAAAAAGTAGAAAATGCCTTAAAGCCTATAATGGCAGAAGCTTTTGCACGTGGGTTAGAAAAAGAACAAATGACAAGTTTGTTCCAGCGAATTTTAAAACAATGGAAGTAGGGGAAGCATGCTGGTAATAGTAGGCATTTTTATTATTGTCGGGATTTTGGAAGCCATGACACCACATTTAGCAAGAAAAACAAATGTCTTTGGGGTTTCTATACCAGAACCCTTTGTCAAACATTCGCAATTAATACAGTGGAAAAGGCGGTATAGCCAATGGGTAGGTGGCATTGCTAGTTTGTGTTTACTGGTACAAATTGGGCTACATCTTTTGACTACTATACAGGAGGAGAAGGTGACTTTACTATCCTTTCTTCTTCTTTATGCTATGCTTCTTCTATCATCTGGTCTTTACATGAATTATCATATCAAAACAAAAAAATTAAAACAGCAAGAGCAGTGGGAAGGACAGACAAAAACAGTATATGTTACGGATTTGTCAATTCGACAGAAAGATGAAACACTGCCACCGATATTTTTTAGCCTACCAATTATTATGACAATTGCATTAATGACTTTTACGTACATGAATTATGATTCAATCCCAGATAGTTTTGCAACACATTGGAATTCGGCAGGGGAGGCGGATGGTTGGACAGAAAAATCTCGTCTCTCTGTCATCACTATGCCTCTTATTTTACTGGCTATTCAACTTAGCTTTTTCATTATGGCTATAGGCATGAAAAATGCTAAATTACAATTGAGCGCACAGGCCAAAGAAGCTTCCATACATCGAGAGCTAACTCAACGTAAGTACGGTAGCTGGTACTTAGCAGCGATCAATTATAGTATGACCATTCTTTTTGTAGTTTTACACTACACCACAGTTATTTTAAAGGATCAAACGGCACAATACTTTTTCCCACTTTTTATTGCTTTTAATGTGATCACATTAGGAGGCTTACTAGTTTTGATTTGGAAGCTTAGTAAAAGCAATGAACGTTTTGATGATTTACATACAAATGAAACAGCTGCAACAGATGATCGATATTGGAAATGGGGTATTTTTTATTTCAACAAAAATGACCCGTCATTAGTTGTACAGAAAAAATACGGGATTGGTTGGACTGTTAATTTTGCAAATAAGTGGTGCTATATCATTATCTGTCTTACATTAGGCCCCATTTTATTGCTTATCTTTATATAGAGAGGGAGATTGGATGAAGAAGTTATTTTTGTTATGCTGTACCATTTTACTGTTAGTTGCCTGCGGACAAAAAGAGGCGGTTGCGGAAAGTAAATTGACAAAGGAGAAACGTTCAATGAATGAACAGTTTATCGGAAAATGGGAAGGGAATATTGAGACACCAAATGGCGCTCTCCCTATTATTGTAGAGTTAAAACAGGATGGTGGGACATTATCAGTACCTATACAAGGTATATCGAATCTTCCATTAAATAAAGTTACGTATTCGGGTAATAAGGTGAGTGTTTCCATTAACTTAAATGGCTCTGCAATTGCTATTAATGGAACCTTCAAAGATGATCAAATAGAAGCAACGTTTCAACAGAATGGGGGGTCATTCCCACTTTTATTAAAATCTTATAAAGAACAACCAATTACGTATGAAACAATGAAGATACCTGTTCAGAATGGTGAATTAACTGTAGCACTTCAAAAGACTAGCAAAAAACCATCTCCAGTAGCACTCATTATTGCTGGCTCTGGACCAACTGATAAAGATGGCAATTCCACTTTGGCTGGCAAAAATAATAGCTTAAAAATGATTGCGGAAGGTTTGGCAGATGAAGGAATCGCAACTGTTCGCTATGATAAACGAGGATTAGGGGATAATCAATCTCTCTTAACAAAGGAAGAGGATGGAACGTTTGATCAATACGTAGATGACGCTGTTCAAGTAATTAATGCGCTTCTAGCTGATAAATCCTATTCAAATGTGCATATTATTGGGCATAGCGAAGGAGCACTTATTGGATTACTTGCAGCACAAAAAACAAAGGTTGCATCCTATGTTTCAATCGCAGGTGTTGGAAGACCCTTAGATGTTGTGCTATTAGAGCAATTAAATGGTCAATTGACACCAAAACTTTATAAAGAATCAACGGCTATTCTAAAATCTCTCAAACAAGGCAAGCAGGTGAAGAACATTTCACCTAAATTACAGGCAATTTTCCGTCCTGCTATTCAGCCTTATTTGATGTCCATGTTAAACTATAATCCAGCAGATGAGCTTACGAAAGTACAAAGTCGTGTATTAATTGTGCAGGGTACCAATGATTTACAGGTAAAGGAAGCTGATGCAGAAGCTTTAAAGAAAGGGAAGCAAGAGGCAAAGCTGCTCTATATGAAGGATATGAACCATGTATTGAAAAAGGCCCCAACAGATCGCGCTGGGAATTTAGCAACCTATGCAGACCCAGCATTGCCGCTACATGAAGAGCTGCTGCCTGCACTTCAGCAATTTATAAAAAATGAGAAATAGGAAATTCAACTAGATGAGGTTGTACAAAACTTCATCTAGTTTTATTTTTTATTTGACAAAAAGTAAAAATAGACTTGCTAAGCTAAGAGGCAAGTCTATTTTTTGTACACATAAATCCTGAATTAGCGCATATTGCCGATAATGGAGGATCGGCTGTCCTGCATTTTCTTTACAAAGTTTGTCATTACATCAAATGCTTCATTTCGTTTACTGTTCATACTTTGCATGCGTAGCATATCCATTTGCTGTGAGTTGTTTAATGTATTGATTTGATTCTGTACTGTTTGAAGCTGCCCATCTAATTCTGCTTGCTTAGCTGTATCAGTTGTAGCTCCTTTTTCTGCGTTCAATTGGTTAAGCTGTTCATTTAAACCAGCTAGTTGTTCATTTCTTGTTTGAACTTCTGTCAATTGTGTTTGTAATTGACTTTCTAATAGGTTAGTTCTTTGCTGTTGAACCATTTTTAAAGCTGTTTCTAAATCAACAGAAGATAAATCAATGGGAGCCATCCCCTGATACCCTACTCCTTGAATGGAGGCTGCAGATGATTGGTTTGCTCCTGCAAATAATAAGCCAACCGCTAATGTGCTACCAATAACTAATTTTTTCATACGAATATCCTCCTAAAAAATGATAAGGGAAGAATTCAACAAAATTTCCACATTCCCTAAAAGTAGTCTAGCGTATCAAGGTTAAATTTAGTTTAAATAAATTTAGTACTTTAGAAGGAAAATTATGAGAAGACGTTGATGACTACTCCCTCTACAATAAATTTTATTGACAATAATAATAAGTGCACTTATTATTATTGATAAGTGCACTTACTAATTTAAGAATGGGTGAATAATGATGTGGAAATATGAAAGTTCAATTATTACTGAAGCAACACCAGAAGCTATTTGGAAGCTATATAATAATGTTGATAAATGGAAAAAATGGGATGATAGTATACTAGAGGTAAAAATTAATGGGCCATTTGAAGAAGGTGTAACAGGGGATTTAACACTTTTGGGACAGGAGCCTTTGCTATTTACGCTTACAGAAGTAAAAGAAAATAAACTCTTCACCAATACAACAATTCTCGAACAGTTAAGCATTAAGATGGATTTTCGGCATGAAATAGAAGTTCTTGGTTTGCGGACAAAGGTGACACATAGTGTAATCCTATCAGGACCGAATGCGGAAATGATTGGCAATCAAATTGGCCCTATGATTACACAAGGAATTCCGAGTAGTATGTCCAATTTAAACCAGCTTGCTAGTGGTGATATCTCATGAGGCAAAGATTTTGGATAGGGGTTGTATCCGAAGAACATGTTAAAATAGGTGAAAAAGGTGGGTTTGCACAGCTTTGTCATGGAAAACATGCACCTTTAAAGAGAATGAATGTAGGAGATTGGTTAATATACTACTCACCAAAAACCAAATATCCAGACGGAAATCCTCTTCAAGCTTTTACTGCTATTGGAATGGTTAAGTCAGGAAATGTTTATCAAGTGCAAATGGCTCCTGAATTTTTTCCCTACAGGTTGGACATATTGTATCAGCCTTGCCACAATGTAAGTTTTGTACATATCAAATCAAAGCTAACATTCGTATCTGAAAATGCAAATGTAGGTTTATTATTTCGTAGAGGACATTTTGAAGTAACTAAACAAGATTTTATAACAATTGCAAATGCAATGGGGGTGGATTTTAGTGGAATGGAGTTCAAAGTTTAATGATCCAAAAGAAAGCTCAGGTTTTTTACTATGGCAAGTTACACAAGCCTGGCAAAGGATGATTACAAAGGAACTGAGCAGGATAGATCTGACGCATGTCCAGTTTGTGCTATTAACTGCGTGTGATTATCTACATGTAAATGGTGAGACGGTTACTCAAAAAAGACTCGCAGATTTTACAAAATTAAATAGTATGATGGTTTCAGATGTTGTCAGAACACTTGAGGCTAAAGGATTTATTTGTAGAAACAAAAACCCTTTAGATAAGCGCGAGATACTACTTTCTCCAACTGAGGAGGGGTCAAATAAAATTAAAATAGCGTTACCAATTGTTGAAAATACGGATGCCCAATTTTTTAAACCTATTCAGGATAAACAACCTAACTTTAACAAGGAACTACTCTCACTGTTAAAAGCCGAGGTGGACGAGTGAGCGTTAGTGAAAAAGTATTTATGTAAAAGCTAATTTGTGTGAGAAATCAATTTTTTAGAAACGTTGATTTCTCACATTTTTTAATTTAACAAAAATATACATATTCCAACCTCTTTTTATGATACGCTCATATTAAAATACAATGAATGGTGGAGGAGAATATAAATGAAAATGAGGGATCAATATACTTGTCCATTAGAATTAACCCACGATATAACACGAGGAAAATGGAAGCCTATGATTTTATGGCAACTTGCCAAAGGACCTGCATCTCTTTCACAGCTTGTTAAAGATATTCAAGGAATTACTCAAAAAATGTTATTAGAGCATCTAAACGATTTAATGGAATTCAACATTGTCGAAAAAACCTCTTTTGAAGGCTATCCATTAAAAGTAGAGTATCGTTTAAGCGAGAGAGGTAAAAAACTATACGAAGCAGTAGAAATTATGCAAAATGTGGGCATTCAATTAATGCAGGAGCATGGAATGGAAGATTTCTTAAGAATGAAAGGATTCATTGAATAAAAAAGATACTTACGAAAAAGTGGGTACTGTTCGATAGTTTCACAGCTCCGTATACTATTTCTAGACAGCATTGAATTAGAAAGGAGTATATACTATGAATAATTTACAGAATTCAGTTAACAGGCTGCTAGAACAGCAAAATACGGCATTTGTAGGCTCTATCGATCATGAGGGGTTTCCTCAAGTGAAGGCCATGCTTGCACCACGGTAAGAGAGGGCTTTTATACTTTTTATTTTACAACGAATACGTCATCTATGCGGGTAGCCCAATTCCGTAATGAACAAAGGGCAAGCGTTTACTTTTGCGATCAAAAGCGTTTTGAAGGCGTAATGTTCAAGGGAACTATGGAAGTGTTAGAGGATCCGGCATCTAAGGAGTTAATCTGGCAAGATGGCGATACACTTTATTATCCACTTGGTGTAACGGATCCTGATTACTGTGTATTAAAATTTACCTGCTTGTCTGGAAGATACTATAACAATTTTTCTTCCAAAACCTTTGAAGTGTAATAGAGTAGAAAATTCCTCGTTCTACGGTATGCTAGAAGCTATGAAGTCTGCACAAGCGTGTGGGCTTTTTTTAATGCTTGTTCCTATTGAATGTGAAGGTTTGAGTGCGTTATTGTGATAGAAAAAAACTTTTTTTGTTTTTTTAAAAATAAAATGAACTTTTTATGATCCCTGTTTGTATAGTGAGTGAAATACAAAAAGGGAGGTTATATTTTGGAACTAATTGTTAAGGATATTGTGAAAAAATTTAATGGTGTAAATGTACTGGACGGTGTATCAACTACATTTAAATGGGGCAATTGCTATTTATTGCTAGGCCAAAATGGTGCCGGAAAATCTACATTATCAAAGTGTATAGCAGGTGATCTAAAATCAGATGAGGGCTCTATGCAAATCCAGGGTTCGTCGGTTAATGTACATGAGCAGGTAGCGCTGCAATATCAATTTTTTTCAAGCTATCAGCATCTTAAAATTCGCGAAGTGATTGCTCTTTTTGCTACATTGACGAACAACAGGATTGATTTGGGTGAGCTATATGAAATATTAGGGTTACCAACATATGATCATATTATGATGAAAAATGCATCAGGCGGTCAGCGAAAAGCAGTATCTATCTACCTTTCTTTCTTATTAAATAAACCCATTATCATATTAGATGAGCCATTTGCTGATTTAGATTTAACAAAGAAAAAGCAATTGATGTTTTACCTACAGCAGGAAATTAGTCAGCGTAATAAATTGCTCATTATTATTAGTCATGAGGTGGCAGGATTAGAGCCATTATTTGATTATATTGTCATCCTAAAAGAGGGTAAAATTATTGAAAATGCTACACAAGATGAGCTCTATCATAAATACACTGACGCAAGATTACCAGGAATTGAAGGTCTTTATTACGAAGCGACAGGTCAAATTTTAGGAGGAAAAGCAGGATGATCAAGCAAATTGCACGTATGTATATGTTGGAAAGTATTCGTAACCCAGGAATGGCTATTGGAAATTTGTTACCAGGATTTATGTTTATGACCATATCATTTTTTGCTAAAAGTGTGATGACTGAAGAATCATTTGAATTTTTGATTAAAGGTCAGTTTTTACCGATTTCTATAATTATGCTAATCTTCTTTTTTTCTTTTTCTAGTGCTACAATCTATTTAGCTGATATGAAAGCCAATAAAACCCTTCAATGGGTGCAGCGTACAGGCATTAAGCCACACAATTATTATATAGGTATGGGAATTGGTGTCTTTACATTATTAAACCTATTTTTAGTGTTACTACTCACTGGTTATTCATTTATAATTGATATTTCTTTATCATCATTTCTGCTAGTTATTTTAATGAGTAATTTTGTATTACTGGCAATGTATCCATTGAGCTTTATATTGGCAGGTCTATTTAAAAATGAAAAAGTAGCAACAAGTATGCTTGTACCAATTATGATGTTATTTATGTTTTCCATACAAATGACATCGATGTTTTTAACATTAGCGGGGAAAAACCCTCAAGATTATTTTATTTTCCTAATTTGGAATCCGATGCTATATTTATATGATAGCTTGCAAGTATCATTAAATTTAATGGGCGAAACATGGCTTCCGCAATATCAGTATTGTATAATTTTAGCAGTTCTAAGCTTGGTGTTAGCAGCAATCGCTAAGAAAGTATATACCAGTAAATAGGTGATTTTATGGGAATTGGATTTATTGTATCTTTAATTGCAAATGGAGTTTTGACTATTATTATTTTGGGAATTACAATCCCGATGGATAAAAAATATGTTGTACGCGAAAATAGAAAAATTAATTATAAAAAAACAACCATTTATTTACGTTGGAATGTATTTGATACTTTAACGCTCGTTTTAGCCATTTATACAATACTTTGTGTGCAGGCAGTTTTCTTTCTTTTAACCTCTTCTCAAACAATCGAAAATCCATATGTGCAGTTTTTTGCCAATCAATCGTCAACATGGGTATTTGTAATAGTAGGCTATTTGGTAGGTCGTCTTTCTATAACTTTGAAGTCCATTAAGGCTCATTGGGGGGATGAGCTAGATGATGAGCAATGAGGAGTGGATGGAGGCTTATAAAAATGGCGATATTGAGGGCTTTGAACAGCTCTATAGTCTTTTGTATGAGCCTCTGTACTGCTTTTTATTTCGCTATACTCGTGAGGAGCAGCTAAGCATTGATATTGTACAAGATACCTTTGAGCGTTTACAATATATAAAGCAGGATTTTGATCAGCAAAAGGGAACAGTGAAGGCATTTTTATTTCAAATCGCTTACCGCTTAATGATCAATAAATTAAATCGACGCAAAAAGTGGCGCACACTCTTTCCGTTTTTAGTACCTACAGAAAACCG
The DNA here is from genome assembly GCF_002455205.1 of Lysinibacillus sp. UBA6686. Lineage (NCBI taxonomy): Bacteria > Bacillati > Bacillota > Bacilli > Caryophanales > Bacillaceae > Lysinibacillus > Lysinibacillus sp. UBA6686. Next base: position 35,170 of record NZ_DKJS01000018.1, read on the forward strand.
TCGTCTATCAGCTGATGAAAAATTAACGGTTCAAGAAGCTATACTTCAATTACCTGAAAAGCAACGAGCAGTTATTTTGCTTGTATATTATCATGATTTGCCACAGGAGGAAATTGCACAAATCTTGTCCATCCCACTTGGTACCGTTAAATCGAGATTACATAATGCGATAAAGACTTTAAAGGAAGAGCTAAAGGAGGATTTCGATGCTTAAAAATGAATTTCACAAGGAGCAGTGGCTAAAGGACAGCTTAGATCAAGATAAAGTAGAGATTCCCAAGCAGCTAATCACATATAAGAAAAGTCGCTGGCAACGTTTTATCCAGTATTTAGCCTCTCCTACGAAAGATCCATTAGAGCCTATTTATTCATCCTCAGTCGGCTACACTTCTTTGAAACTATTGCCTATCGTCACGGCTGTATTTATTACAATTCTTCAAATTATGCTTCAATAATAGGAATAACTCTTAAATATTTCACTGCCACAGTCATTAGATTGTGGTATTTTTAATGAATAGAGTACTTTTTATTGTAAAAGGTGGAGGTGAATACTTTGAGGGTTTTTAGAAACATTCCACAGCCAAACAAGATAAGAGGTCAGCTACATAGGGCACTTGTACTCATTACTTTTATCATTGGACTTTGTATATTTATTCCAACACTTTTCATTGAGTTCCGACAAACTATTCAGCACCAAAATGAAGAGATGGTAAATTATTTAAATGCTCAAACATACTTTTTTGAAAGCTGGTTAACAGAACGTTCCAGTGATATACATACTATTGCTAATTTAGACTTTGTAAAAGGTTACCATTATGAAAAGGCACAAGCTTTTTTTCAAGATTTCAAAGATAAAACAGATTTTACTGACTTGATCTTCGTCAATAAAGATGGCATTGTGCAATTTGATACCGTTAAAGAACTTACAACAAATGGGACGGGTGTAAATGTACAAAATCGAGAGTATTTTCAGATTGCCAAAAAAACACAACAACCCTACATCACAGATATTTTTATCAGTAAGGTTACCAATCAGCCAATTGTTGCATTTGCCTCACCTATTTTAAATGAGCAGCAAGAGTTTAATGGCGTAGTTTTTGGAACCGTGAATGTCCAGGTAATCAACCAGTACCTACATGAATCAAGAGTCGGCTTTCTTGGACATGCCTATATTATGAATCAGAATGGCATGATGCTCACTGAGTTAAATGTGAGAAACAATGATAGCTCATCTGAACAATTTATAGTGGATGAGCATATTCTTGATTTCGCTGTCAATAATACGGCAAATGACCTTCATGTTTATAAAGATATGAACGGTAAATGGGTGTTTGCGAAAAGTAAGCCAATCAATCAAGGAAAATGGTTTATTATTTCAGAAATTGGTTTATTCGATGCATTAAAACCACTCATTATTCGATTTCTACTTATAGCCATTTGTATTGTCATAGGGTCATTCTTTACTATTAGAGTTATGCTTCAGCTTTCAAAAAAAATTGAAGAACCCATTCAACAGCTTTTGACAGGTGTTGGAAAGGTACAGCAAGGAAATTATGATTATCAAATAAATGAACACCAGCTAGCACCTTATGCACAGGAATTTCAGGAGCTTTGTTCATCCTTTAATGATATGAGCACCAAGGTCAGACAGGATACAATTTTATTGAAGGAATTATCGATAACCTGTCAGCTCACAAAGCTCTATAACCGTCGTTATTTAATTGAGCAGGGAGAGCTTGTTTTTGAGAAATGTTTAGAAGATGAAAATGCATGTTCATGTATAGCCATTGATATTGATTTTTTCAAAAAGGTTAATGATACTTATGGACATTTAATTGGTGATGAGGTGTTAAAGCATGTAGCCAACATCATTTCTAATTCTGTACGACGAGTGGATTTAATCACAAGGTATGGGGGAGAGGAGTTTGTTATTTTATCTCCAGATACAACAATAGAAAGTGCCATAAAAATAGCAGAAAGAGTTCGTGAAAATGTAGAAGCGAATCCATACACAAATGATCATGTAAAGATCAATGTAACAGTGAGTATTGGCATAGCAGAATATGGTCGAGCCAGCGATGTTGCTACATTTTATGAGCTACTTGATAAGGCTGATCAAGCACTTTATACTGCCAAGGAAAGTGGTAGAAATCAACTTAGAGTGTACGATAGTACGCAAGTAGATACAAACATTTAATTGGCTAAGTAGAATCTAATAGGCACTGTTATATATAGCGGTTTGAGTGGGGGTTAGATATAAACTAGCCCCACTTTTAGCCCCATTTCCAATAGTACAGTCAAACGAACATATAGTTAGCAGATCTTGTTTTATTTCTCTATGCTAAATTCAATGATTTTTCCAATAAAGCAATATGTTGGGTAACCTCTTCTTGAGAAATATCATGAATTTTTATATAACGATTGTGTATATGTTTTGTACATTCATCTTGTTTGCAGGGATGGTTCTATTTTGTATTACTAAAATTGTGTGGGGACAAATCAAAATCCGGATGTTAATTCGCCAATGTGAAATTAATAAGTTTCTCATATGATAAATCCATGGTACCAACATCTAATTTGGTCAACTCCTGAAGGTTGCTTGTACTATCAATAATTAGTGAATTTCCCTCGTAAAAGCTAGAATTTTACGGGGTTTTTATGTATTTAGAGACTACTTTTTTGTAAACGCAATTTGTTTCCAACTATCTAAATAATCGGATTATTGTTGCAACACTAAAAAAATCATGTTAGTATTAGTAAAACGTTTTAGTAAAACGTTTTACTTGTGAAGGGGATGAAAATATTGAGAAATAAACGAATTGCAACGATTGGGGATGCAATGGTCGTTTTTAATCCATCTAAGACAGGTCCTCTACGTTTCGTTCCTTCCTTTGAGCGAGCTGTGGGTGGTGCAGAATTAAATTTTGCAATAGGTGTTACACGTTTAGATATGGAAGCAAAATGGATTAGTTGTATTGGAGACGATGAATTTGGCAAGTTAATTTATAACTTTGCGCGTGGTGAAGGGATTGATGTTTCACATGTCTTACGAACACCACATATTCCAACGTCTATCTACTTCAAGGAAATTCGAGAAGACGGTGCAGGTAAATCGTTTTATTACCGCAACCCATCACCTTTACTTGAGCTGACTGAAGATCGAATTGATGAGTCAGTGCTCGATGATGTGGATTTATTACATATTAGCGGCGTGTATTTAGCAGTATGTAAACATAACATTCAAGTTGCATTGAAATTGATTGCTTTAGCACAAGCAAAAAATATTCCTATATCCTTTGATCCAAATTTACGTTTAAAACTATGGACTATAGAAGATGCCCGAGCTGTATACGAAAAAGTGTATCCATCTATTAATCTTCTTTTAACAGGACAGGATGAATTTGAACTTTTATTTGAAGGGCGTACAGTTAAAGACGTTCAAGAGAGTTATAAAATAGACGAAATTATTGTGAAAAAAGGTGAACAAGGCGCCACTGTTTATACAACTACTGAACGGTATGATCGAGAAGCTTTTTCCATTCGTGCCATTGATACTGTTGGAGCAGGAGATGCATTTGATGCAGCGTATGTCTATAGCTATTTAAATGGTTACGATATCCCAGAACGCCTCCGTTTAGCCAATGGTGCAGGGGCATTGGTAGCAACGATTAAAGGAGACAATGAAGGGCTCCCATCCTTGCAAGAATTAAGGCAATTTATCGGCGATGAAAAACTAATTGAGCGTTAGGAGTTGTCAGGAATGCAAAAAATTGAAATTTTGAAAGCGTTGTCAGATGCAAAAGTTGTAGCTGTTATTCGCGGAAGTTCACCTGAAGAAGCGACAGAAATTTCAAAAGGTGCCATTACAGGTGGCATTCGAGCAATTGAAATAACGTATACAACACCATTTGTAGAAGAAACCTTTAAAGCATTACGCCATAGTGATGCAATAATTGGGGCAGGTACAGTATTGGATGTAGAGACTGCGCGCCACGCCATTTTAAACGGTGCAAAGTTTGTTGTTAGTCCAAGCTATAATGCTGCGATTGCAAAGCTTTGCAATCGCTATAGCATACCGTACCTACCAGGGTGTATGACCATTACAGAAATGGTGACAGCACTTGAAGGTGGAAGTGACATTATTAAATTATTTCCAGGAAATCAATTTGAACCTAGCTTTATTAAAACGGTTAAAGGTCCACTACCAAATATCACAATTATGCCTACAGGCGGTGTTGGTTTAGCTAATATGAATGAATGGTTAAATGCAGGTGCAGTCGCGGTTGGTATCGGTAGTGATTTAAATAAAGCATTTGCAAAGGATGGGTATGAAGGTGTTGTAGCTCAAGCAAAAGCGTATATGAAAAATCTATCAAACTAGGAGGTAGTAAGGATGAATATGACATTTAGATGGTACGGTCGTGGCAATGATACAGTGAAATTAGAAGATGTAAAACAAATTCCAAATGTAAAAGGAATTGTTTGGGCATTACATCATCTAGCAGCTGGGGAAGTATGGACAAAAGAGATCATTCAAGATGAGGTTGACTATATACGTTCTTTTGGATTCCATACAGATGTTGTAGAAAGTGTCAATGTCCATGAGGATATTAAACTAGGATTGCCAACACGTGATCAATATATTGAAAACTATAAACAATCTATTCGCAACCTAAGCTTGGTTGGTGTCAAGGTCATTTGCTATAACTTCATGCCTGTATTTGATTGGACACGTACAGACCTATTTCATCCATTAGAAGATGGCTCAACGGCTCTCTATTTTGATAAGGAAAAGGTAATGAATTTAGATCCACAAGAACTAGTGAATGAAGTAAGGGCTTCTTCGGATTTAACCCTTCCAGGATGGGAACCGGAACGATTAGCCCGACTTTCAGAATTATTCGAGCAGTACAAAGAAGTAGATGAAGCCAAACTTTGGGACAACTTAGCTTATTTCTTACAAGCTATTTTACCAGTTGCAGAAGAAGCAGGTATTCAAATGGCGATTCATCCAGATGATCCACCGTATTCCATCTTTGGCTTACCGCGCATTATTACGGGAGCAGAAAGCTATGAAAAATTAATTAAAATCTCTGATTCAGTGGCAAATGGTTTTACGTTCTGCTCAGGTTCAATGGGAGCAGATCCACAAAATGATATGGTTGCAATCGCTGAAAAATATGCATATCGTGCTCCATTTGCCCATATTCGCAATGTCAAGATTATGGAAAATGGTAGTTTCTTTGAAACATCGCATTTTACATCTGATGGTTCAATCGATATTAAAAATATTGTTCGCACATTAAATGATCAAAACTATGAAGGCTATGTACGTCCAGATCATGGTCGTCATATTTGGGGAGAACAATGTCGTCCAGGGTACGGTTTATATGATCGAGCACTTGGCATTATGTATTTAAATGGTCTTTGGGATGCTTATGAAAATCTAAAGAAATAGGTGACATGTATGAAAGCACTACAAGTAATCAAACCTTTTGAAATGGCTTTAATTGATGTAGCAGAACCAGTGATAACAAAGCTAACAGATGTCCTTGTTCAAACCGAATATGTTGGTATTTGCGGATCAGATATGCATATTTATCATGGCTCGAATCCATTAGCGACATTGCCTCGCGTGCCTGGGCATGAAGTTGTTGGACGTGTGTTAGAGGTTGGCCAGGGGGTGCAAGGATTAAAAGCTGGTGACAAAGTTGTTGTCGAACCGATTCGTTATTGTGGAGAGTGCTATGCTTGCCGTAAAGGACAACCAAATGTCTGCGAACAGCTTACTGTTTTTGGTGTTCATGAAGATGGAGGTATGCGTGAGCGTTTTGTTGTGAGTGAAAAGCAATTGCATAAAGTAGCAGACCACACTCCTTTAGAAGAGGCAGTTTTAATCGAACCTTATACAATTGGCGCCCAAGCAGTATATCGTGGTGAATTACAGGCTGGTGAGACGCTATTGATTCAAGGGGCAGGGCCGATTGGCATTTGCATTTTAAAGATGGCTAAATTAATGGATGCACGCGTGATGATTTCTGATTTGGATCCAGCTAAGCTCTCTTATGCAAAAGAACTTGGTGCGGATGAAGTTGTAAATGTAAATGAACAAGATTTATTAGAGGCTGTTAATCAATGGACAGAAGGAGTAGGCGTCAATGTATCTATTGATGCGGTATGTATTCCGCTAACTTTTAAGAATTCTATTGATGCTGTTTCAGTGGCTGGAAGAGTGGTAGTCCTTAGCTTTGGAGAGGAAGCTATTGAACTTGCTCCTCTACCAATTACGAAAAAAGAATTGTCAATAAAAGGTTCACGTTTGCAAACGTTCCAATTTGAAAACGTAGTCAAGCTTGTCAATGCTGAAAAGCTACAGCAACAAGGTTTAATTTCACATACTTTTTCATTACATGAAGCAAAAGAAGCCTTTGAATTTATAGAAAAAAACCCAAATGAAGTACGTAAAGTCATTTTAAAAGTAGGTGAGTAAGGTGCATGAGGCATTACAAAATAAAGTAGCCGTTGTAACAGGTGGCAGTGGTGTTCTTTGTTCTGAGATGGCAAAGGAATTGGCCAAGCAAGGAATGCGAGTAGCTATTTTAAATCGTACAGCACAAAAAGGAGAAGAAGTCGTCCAATCGATTAAAGAAAATGGTGGGGAAGCGATTAATTTTTCTGTGGATGTTTTAAATAAAGAATCATTAATAGCAGCGAGACAAGCAATTTTACAGCAATATGGTCGGATTGATGTGCTTATTAATGGAGCGGGCGGCAATCATCCAGATGCCATTACTGCTGATGAAGTATATAAAGAAGAATCAACTACACCAAATTTCTTTGAATTAACGCCAAACGGTTTTGAAAGCGTATTCTCGAATAATTTTACAGGAACATTTTTAGCTGCCCAAGTTTTTGGCGAAGCATTGCTGAAAACGAAGGGGACGATTATTAATATTTCATCCATGAGTTCCTATGCTCCTATGACAAAAGTGCCTGCATATAGCGCGGCAAAGGCAGCGATTAATAATTTTACACAATGGATGGCTGTGCATTTTGCAGAAGCAGGTTTACGTGTTAATGCCATTGCACCTGGATTTTTTATTACCGAACAAAACCGTAATCTATTGCTGACAGAAGATGGCTCACTAACAGCACGTTCAGAAAAAATCATTACAGCTACACCACAAAAGCGTTTTGGAAAACCACAAGATTTATTAGGGACATTATTATTTTTAGCTGATGATACATACTCAGCATTTGTCACTGGCGTAACGATTCCTGTTGATGGTGGATTTATGGCTTACGCAGGCGTTTAACAAAGGGAATCTATTTCAAATTTAGGGGTGAAAGATATGAAACAACAAGGTATTTTTGGAGATGGCAAAACGGTTGTTATTGTCATGCTATTTTTAGCAGGTGTCATTAACTATTTAGACCGTTCAGCATTATCGATTGCAGCACCATTTATTCAAGAGGATATTCATCTAACGTCGACACAATTAGGGATTATCTTTAGTAGTTTCTCTGTTGGGTATGCCATTTTCAACTTCTTGGGCGGAATGGCTTCCGATAAATTTGGTGCCAAGTTAACGCTATTTGTAGCGATGATTGTATGGTCTTTATTCAGTGGAGCAATGGTATTAGTCGTTGGGTTTGCCTCGTTGATTATTGTTCGTATTGTCTTTGGTATGGCGGAAGGGCCATTGTCATCAACCATAAATAAAATGGTGAATAACTGGTTCCCAGCAGATAAACGTGCCTCTGTAGTAGGGCTAGCCAATAGTGGTACGCCACTTGGTGGTGCAATCGCAGGTCCAATTGTTGGTTATATTGCATTAGCATATGGCTGGAAATATTCGTTTATTGCGATTATGATTCTTGGGTTTATTTGGGCAATTGTATGGTTTAAAGTGGTAAAAGAAAAACCGAACAAAGAAGACAGTGTAGAACCAATGGCAAACTTAGAGATTGCAGCAGAAGATATCAATCATAGTCGTGGACTGTCTTACTACTTAAAACAACCAACAGTTTTGTTTACAGCTTTTTCATTCTTTGCCTATAACTATATCCTATTCTTTTTCTTAACTTGGTTCCCAAGCTATTTAGTAGAGGCTCGTGGCATGGCTGTTAAAGATATGAGTATCGTAACTGTTATTCCATGGATTTTAGGATTCTTCGGTTTAGCATTGAGTGGGATTGTATCAGATTTCATTTATAAACGTTTTATGCGTAAGGGAGTTTTATTCTCTCGTAAAGTCGTTCTAGTTACATGCTTATTCTTAGCAGCCGTTTCTATTGGCTGTGCAGGTATTGTAACAACAACAGTTAGTGCTGTCGCGCTTGTTGCTACCTCTGTTTTCTTCTTATATTTAACAGGTGCTATTTATTGGGCAATTATCAATGACGTGGTGGAATCAAAATATGTTGGGTCTGTTGGTGGTTTTATGCATTTCCTTGCAAACACGGCAGGGATTATTGGACCAACTTTAACAGGCTTCTTAGTAGATAAAACAGGCACGTTCTCTGCGGCTTTCTTACTTGCAGGTGGTTTAGCAGTCATCGCTTCCTTAGCAGTTATTAAATTTGTTACACCAATTGTTCATAAAGAAATAGCTTAGAAATAGAAAGGATGGATTCAAATGAACAATCAGTCAGTTATTAAAATTCATCCGATGGACAATGTTGCCATAGCCTTGAGTGATCTTCCTCAAGGCTTTTTACTTCCATTGGATGGGATAGAAATAACGTTACAGCAATCAGTACAACGTGGGCATAAGATTGCCATCACAACTCTTTCTAAAGATACACATATCACAAAATATGGTTTTCCAATTGGTCATGCGACAGAAGAAATCCTAGCAGGTAGTTGGGTTCACTCACATAATATGAAAACCAATTTAACAGGGGAATTAAGCTATGAATTTAATCCAAAAACACATCCCATAGCCGAGCCTCGTCATGCACAGCGCACGTTCAAGGGCTATCGTAGAACTGATGGTCAGGTTGGTGTACGAAATGAAATCTGGATTATTAATACGGTTGGATGTATTAACAAAGTAGCTGAAAATCTGGCGAAGTTAGGCAATCAATTTTTGAAGGCTGACAACTTTGATGGTGTACAGCATTTCGCTCATCCATATGGTTGTTCGCAACTCGGTGATGATTTAACGTATACACAAAAAATATTAGCTAATTTAATTCACCACCCAAATGCAGGGGCAGTGATTGTATTAGGGTTAGGGTGTGAGAACAATTATATTGAGCTATTTAAGAAAACAATCGGCCATTATGATGGACAACGCGTAGCCTTTTTAAATGTTCAAGAATCTGCAGATGAAATGGAAGAGGGTCAACAATTGCTTGAAAAGGCCTTTGACTATGTGACGACATTTGAAAGACAAACGTACCCTATTTCAGAACTGAAAATTGGTTTAAAATGTGGCGGTAGTGATGGTTTTTCTGGCATTACAGCTAATCCGATGATTGGCGCATTTTCTGACCAATTGATCTCAGCAGGCGGTGCGACGGTGTTAACGGAAGTTCCAGAAATGTTTGGGGCTGAACAGATTTTAATGGAACGTGCAAAAGATGACTCTGTTTTTGAGGATATTGTGCATTTAGTAAATGACTTTAAACAGTATTTTATTAAATATAATCAACCTGTTTATGAAAATCCTTCTCCAGGAAACAAAGCGGGTGGAATTACAACATTGGAGGAAAAGTCACTTGGCTGTATTCAAAAAGGGGGGTTCCAAGAGGTAAAAGAAGTGCTTGATTACGGAGACCGTATGACAACAAAGGGGCTACATTTATTAAACGGTCCAGGAAATGATCTTGTATCAACAACAGCACTTGCCTCAACGGGTTGCCAAATCGTTCTTTTTTCAACAGGTAGGGGCACACCGTTTGGAGGACCGACACCTACAGTCAAAATTTCAACAAATACACCACTTTATGAACGCAAAAAAAATTGGATTGACTTTAACGCAGGGCAATTAGTGGAAGGTAAGCCTATGGATGTATTAGTCGATGAATTTATGGATTATATAGTAGCGCTAGCTGCAGGCGAAGTACAAACAAATAATGAGAAATATGGATTCAAAGAAATCGCCATTTTTAAAGATGGCGTGACGATGTAGGAGAGAAATGATATGAAGCATCCTATTAAAATCATGCAAATAGGTGATGGGAATTTTATTAGAGGCTTTTTTGACTTAGCAGTTGAAAAACTACGAGTCCCTTGCAGTATCGTTTCAGTCGCAGCAACAGCAAGAGGAAAAACAGTTAAACAGCTAGAAGAACAACAGTTGCAATTCACTGTGATGGAACGTGGGTTAAAAAATGGTGAGGTTGTAGAAGAAGAAACCACTATTAAGATTATTCAAGATACTATTCATCCATATGAGAACTGGCATACATTTTTACAATATGCGCAGTCAGAAACATTAGAAATGATTGTGTCTAATACAACAGAGGCAGGTATTTATTACGAAAATATCCCATACCCTACTGCCTGTCCAACAAGCTATGCAGCAAAGTTAACAGTCTTTCTAGAACAATATTACAATCATTTTCAAGGTGAAAAACAATTGGCAATTGTGCCTCTGGAATTAATAGAACAGAATGGCTCTACACTAAAAACGATTTGTCTACAGCATGCCAAAGACTGGAACTTGCCTATAGCATTTAATGACTGGCTCGCTACTTTAACTTTTTGTAATACACTAGTAGACCGTATTGTAACGGGTTATCCACAAGAGTATCAGGGAAAGGATGCCTTATATACAGTTTGTGAACCCTATTTCTTATTTGTGATTGATCAGAAAGAGCCTTTTAAATATTGGCCAACATGTCTTGATTTACCTTTTGTTTTTGATGATTTAGACATGTATCGGAAACGCAAAGTCGCCATTTTAAATGGTAGTCATATTTTGCTTTCAGCATTTGGCAAAATTTATAATTATACAACCGTAAGAGAGGCATTTTCTAATGCAGGCGTTCGAGCCTTTATTGAAAAAGTAACAAACGATTTTACACACCGATTCCAAGTAGATGAACGCTATCAGCAAGATGTCTTTGAACGTTTTTTAAATCCATTTATTGAGCATCAGCTATATGATATTCAATTAAATGAATTATCAAAGTGGCAAACACGTATTGCTCCATTTGCTGAAACAGAAATATACTATCAAGCTTTAGCATTAGGGATATATGCAATGAATCCAACACGCTTTTCCATGCGTGAATCCGATCAGGTTATCGAAAAGTTGGTTGATATCCATAACCATTTTGAACAGGGGCAGACAAAGCCAATGCAACAATTTATCGAACAGCATTTCCAATGTGGTGCAACCGAGGTGATTCAACAATTATCCACAATTCATAGATTATTGGAGGAAATAGTATGCGACAATTGATTATTAAAGAACCGTTTCATATGGTGGAACGTGAGGTAGACAAGCCAAGTATTGTAAGAAGTCATGATGTTCTATTAAAAATCACACATATTGGCGTGTGTGGAACAGATACACATGCTTTTGCAGGTGAACAGCCATTCTTTAGTTATCCACGTGTGTTAGGCCATGAACTAGCTGCTATCGTGGAAGAAGTCGGTGAAGCAGTAAAAGCCATTGAAGTAGGAGATCGTGCAACAGTTATTCCATACATCCATTGTGGGGAGTGTGTTGCATGTCGTCGAGGCCAAACGAACTGCTGTAAATCCTTGAAAGTATTAGGTGTACATATGGATGGAGGTATGGGTGAGTATATCGTAGTCGATGACAGTATTGTGATTACAGATAATGCAGTGTCAGGCGATCAATTAGCTATTGTTGAGCCATTAGCTATTGGTGCTCATGCTGTTCGTCGTTCAGAATTAACAGAGAATGATACAGTACTTGTCATCGGTGCAGGACCAATTGGGTTAGGAGCGGCACGCTTTGCTAAATTACGGGGAGCAAAAACAGTTTTAATGGACTTGAATGAAGAACGTTTAAAAGAAGGACAGGCATGGACGGAAGCAGATGGCGTAATTGTTGGTAGTCATGAGGTAATGTCCCAATTACATGAAAAATTTAATGGCGAACTTCCTACAGTTGTCTTTGATGCAACAGGCAATCAACAATCAATGGAATCTTCGTTCCAGTACGTAGAAAATAGCGGAACATTAGTATTTATTGGCTTAATGAAGAAGACGATTACATTTAACGATCCTGAATTCCATTCAAAGGAATTAACGCTGAAAAGTAGTCGTAATGCTACTTTGGAAGATTTTGAGACAGTCATGAACTATATGCAATCAGGTGCTATAAAGCAAGGCTATGTCACGAAAAATATTGCATTTGACGAAGCAATTTCTTACTTTGAGGCAAAACAGTACAATACGAATAAAGCCCAAATCTATTTTAAATAATGGGAGGATTATTTCAATGAATATTTCTGTACCAGTATTAAAAGAAATAGTTGTTCAAAAATTCACAGCTCAGGGTGTTGACGCTGAAACGGCGGCGCAAGTAGCAGATGTTTTGATTTATGCTGATTTACGTGGTGTCAGTTCTCATGGTGTTATGCGTGTGGAACATTATTTAACACGTTTAAAGGCAGGCGGCATAACGAAAAACCCAAATTTTTCAGTAGAAAAACGGGGCACAAATCACCTTCTATTTAGAGGTGATAATGGTTTTGGACATGTTATTTGTAAAGAAGCGATGGATGAAACGATTAAAATAGCAAAGGAACATGGTTCATGTACAACGATTATTCAAGAGAGTAGCCATTGTGGGGCACTCGGCTATTTCCTTGAACAGGCCACTAATGAAAATTTAATTGCTATTATGTGCTCACAAACTGACTCTGCAGTCGTTCCTTTTGGAGGAAAAGAGCCTTATTTTGGGACGAATCCAATAGCTTACGGTTTTCCAACAAACGATAAACCAATCATTTTGGATATGGCAACTAGTAATGTAGCACTCGGGAAAATTTTATATGCACGTGAAAAAGGAGAAACAATCCCAAATACATGGGGAGTTGACGCACAAGGGGTGCCAACTACAGACCCTCATCAAGTAAAATCTTTAACACCGTTTGCAGGGGCAAAAGGATATGGTATGGCACTTGTAGTGGATGTTCTTTCCGGAATTTTAGCAAGTGCAGCTTTTGGTCCACACATTTCAAAAATGTATAGCGATTACGAACAAAAACGCAATCTAGGACAATATTTATATGTATTAGATCCAAATATTTTTGGAGATATTGATCAATTCAAAGTAAATATCTCACAAATGATGAATGAATTACATGATGCTCCAACGGCACCTAATTTTGAACAGGTATTGGTACCTGGTGAAATTGAACAGAAATGTAGTGCGGAAACAATGGATAAGGGCATTGATTTACCAGAACAAGTATATAACTATTTGAATAGTTAACTTAACCAGTAAAGTATGCTATGCTACATAATACCAAGGAGAGTTTCCATATTTATAGGTAGGAGATTGATTTTAGTGAAAAAAACAACAATTGCCGATGTTGCGCAATATGCAAATGTTTCGAATAGTACCGTCTCGCAATATTTGAATAAGCGATATGAATATATGAGTGTAGAGACTCGTAAGAAAATTGAAGAAGCTATTGAAGCATTGCAATATCGTCCAAATTTAATGGCACGTAGCTTAAAACAGAAATCTACCTTTACGATAGGTATTATAGTAGCGAATATTATCCATGACTTTTCAACAAAAATTATAAATGCACTGGAAGCAGAGTTTGATAAAGAAGGCTTCCATATGATTGTATGTAATTCGGCGGATAATCCTAAAAAAGAAAAAAAACATATCGAAACTTTACTAGAAAAACAGGTGGATGGCTTGATTGTTTTTCCAACAGGAGAAAACAAAAATCTGTATGTAAGGCTTCACCAACAAGCGATTCCAATCGTTTTTATCGACCGTTTTATAGAGGGAGTGGATATTCCAGCTGTATTGCTTGATAATTTTTCAGCAATGAGTACGGCAGTGGAAACGTTTCGAAAGCACCCGTTAGCCATTATCACCACATCTTTAGCCTTACCAATTACTCCTCGTGTAGAACGTTTAGAAGGATTTCGCCAAGCACTTCTAAATAAAAATATGTTAGTTGATGAGCGATACATTAAAAATGGTGAACCAGTAGAGATGGAAGAAATATTCGATCAATTATTTGCATTGGAACAACCACCAAAGGGAATTATTGCTGCAAATGATCGTATTTTTCAAGAATTAATGATTTATATAAAAAAACGAAACTTACGTGTACCGAATGATTTACAAGTGATAGCTGTTGATGATGTGCCCTATGCAAATTTTTTAACTCCTTCCATTACCACCTTAAAACAGCCTATCCTACCGATGGCTCAAAAATCTGCTTCACTACTCTTTGCAAAAATCAAAAAAGAACAGATAACAGATGAACAAAAACTCTATCGCTTTAAGCCAATAGTCATTCATCGAGATTCAACTAACTAAAACAGCAACCCAAAGCTAGGAACTTAGCTAAGGGTTGCTGTTTTAAGTAATACTGATAATCCCCCTTTTTCTTGTTCAAATTCACGACTTAGCCCGATGCTTCTGTGGTAAAAAAAGGTGACTGTATCGTTCGAGACAGGATTTAGCTGTTTCATCATGCGACAAAGTCGTCCTATAGGGCTATTAATAAGCTTTATTATTTTTTATCATCTACCTAATTTTACTTATTTAGAGGCTGAAAAAATAATAATTAAGGAAACAAAAATTGATTTGTCTAAAGAAAATGGAATAAAGGGACTATATACAATAGAAAGTGTACATATCAACTCGGAAGACGGTAAATATTCGAAGAGAAAAAATCTGAATGAATGATCGATTTTTTACAAAATATAGGGCAAAATATTTAATGGTTATTAAATTTTTTATTGATGGCACTGATACTGTAGTTAAGGTGAGTAGTTATATCCCAATAAAACGGCTAACTTAAGGGACCTCCTATTATTTGCCTACCATACTTTTTAAAAGTGTGGGAAGAATAATTTTTAATTCGTAGTTCATACTAAAACAGATTTCACTTATGAAATCTATAATGATGAGGAGGATGGAAAATGAGTAGGTTTGAACAATTAGACCCCAAATCTCAAAAAATCCACCGCAACTGGTCAAGGATTAAGCATTCTAAATCTCAAGTAAATGGTGAAACGGAGATTACTCTCCACAACCGTATCTTGAGAAGTGAAGCAAAGGCCCGACAGTTTTAATCATGCTAGAAAAGTAAGTGTCATCAAGCCCAGAATTTATTCTGGGTTTTTAATTTGTAAGCTAAAATAGACCCAATTATTTTTTTATCTTCAATTATTTTGTAATTAATCCGATATAAACTCTAACGAATTTAAAAGGGAGAGGGGATTATAATGAAAATAACATCATATACAAATACAGTAAATTTTCTTCAAACCATCCATACTCCGTCTAAGGAAGATGGAAATCCTCAAGCTTTAAAAAAAGGTCAGGATGTTGTCACAATTGGAAAGGAAGCGCGTAGTTTATTCGATTCTCAAATTCAATTGCAAGAGGCACCGGAGGAGATAGCTCAAAAAATAACCTCTATGTTTAAGGATGGAGGGAAATTAAACTACGTAGAAAGTGAGGAGCAGCTGGCTATTCGTGCGGAACAGCAGGCTCGATTGGATGAGGAAATTGAACATAATGTTCTTGCCATCATCATCCCGCATATTCAAACAAACGAGAAACTTGTCAATAGCTTAAAAGGTGCAAGTCAGCAAGCACTCGATGCTACATATTCAACAATCTCTCAAAATCTCTTAGTGCATAATGTTGGCAATATGACGGAAGAACAGCGTCAAGCCATGATTTCACTTGGTTTAGAAAAAGCGCAATTTATTGCAGATAACTACTTACAGGGAAAACAGGCAAAAGATTTTATGGAGGCTATGACAACAATTGCAAAATTTGCAGTCAATGGCGTGAAAAATGACAATGGTACTGTTTCATATGCCATTGAAAAGGGGCCATTAGTACATGCACCGGATGATTATATTCATATAGATGATTTAGTAAAAGAGGCGTACCCTGAAAAATGGCAGAGATTTACAGATAAAATAGTAGCTGCTACTGAAAAACAGGATAAAGATGCGCTTGTGGAAGCATTCAAGGAATATAATCAATTGGTAAAATCGATTTATACAAATCAACCACATCTCGTGCAAGAAAAAATAAAAGACTATGGTAATTGGCAAAAAAACATTAAAAATACAGAGGTTTCAAAGCAATTTAGTCAATTAGATAAAACCTCTCTTTCCAATTTTATGGAGGATATCAAAACAACAAATGCTTGGTTATCCAATGAGTTTTTGGCAAAGGATTTAAAAAATTTCCAAAGATATCTGACTAGAAATCATTAATATCATTTAGTCTCCTTGATGTCCATATCATATTAAGGAGACTATTTGTGTTGCTTTTTTGAAGGGAGAGATCCTAAATGACAGAACAAATCAAAATTAGAGCTGCCACTGAAGAGGATGCTGAAAATATGCTGGCAATACAGAGTGAAGTTTTAGTAGAAGAAGATTTTTTAATCACTACATTAGAGGAATTTCAGCAAACGATTGGTGAGCAAAAAAAATGGATACAAGCAAAATTAGCAAATGAACGTGAATTAATCTTAATCGCACAATATCAAGAAAAAATAGTTGGTTGGCTTGTGTTTCAATCACCAAATCGAAAAAGATTAGCTCATACTGGTTCCTTTGGCATGATGATATTAAAAGAATATCGTGGTCTAGGGATAGGAAAACGTTTGCTTGAGAAGCTACTAAAGTGGGCAGAGCTCAATCCATATATTGAAAAGATTAATCTTGGCGTATTTTCAACAAATGAACGTGCCATTGCTCTCTATAAAAAGATGGGATTTGTGGAGGAAGGAAGAAAAATCAATGAAATTAAGTTAAATGATAAGCAATATATTGATGATGTTTTAATGTATAAGATGGTTTAATTTCATTAAATTGGCTAATCAAATTCTAGTTATAGACGTTTATAAAAAAACTATGCGCTTAGAGTATTAATTTCAACGCCTTTCCTTTTTCCATTAATACCCACCTGAAATCATTAAATATTTATCACCATTTACAATAACTCTGCCTTCTGGTTGAATAATATTTCTTCATTAGATAAAGTTAAATGTTTCCTTTTATTATAATAGTGTATAAGGTTAATTAAAAAGGAGAGAAAGTAATGAATATTCCAATTCCAACATATTTACAGCCATTTGCAGAAAATGTACAACATCTGAACGAAGTTGAATCACAATTACAGCTTTGTTCTAGCACTGGCAATCAACAATTTGAAATTTGGTATTTTGGTGATATGTTATCGCTTGAGGGGGAGGTAATGCCTTTCATTACAGGTACGACCGCTAAAATCGTTGCAAAGGATCCATTAACAGCAGAGGAAATTTTACTGTTTGATGGGACCATGCATGGCTATAATGCATTGTTTTGTGATGAGTATACAGAAGAGCAACGTGTTAATCGTTCACTTCAAAAATATAACATACCCGCAACAGAGATTGTATTATCATTTTTTTATAATATTGATTTCGATGAAGAAGTGGATGACTATGAGGTAGATGACCGAGGTTATGTACAACTGATTAGCGGAAAAACAGCAGACTGGGACACAATCAAAAGAAATGGCTATGATGCATTTGCTTTTTATTTCAAGAAAGAAGATGGGACGCTGTTAGCATTTGCACAGGAAGAATTAGCATAGTGAAGGCATGAGCTGTCTCACAATGCTTTTAAGAATAATATAGTTTAATTTCATGGGAAGGAAATATAAATAATATGAAAATATTTAATTTCACAAAAGAGTTTGCCAATCAAATTATAAATTATGATTCAGTAGACGCTTTCTATAAGAGGATAATGAGAACGGTAGAACCAACGAGTATTGGTTTTATGTATATAGAGCAGGGTGGTATCGTTGGCATGCATGAGGCTCCTGTTCCCCAGTTATTTATAGTCATTCAAGGTGAAGGATGGATTTGTGGAGCAGATAAGGAGAAGATATTTTTAAAGGCTGGAGAGGGTGTATTTTGGCAAACAGGCCAAGCACATGAATCAGGAAGTGACTCGGGATTAACAGCACTTGTCCTCGAATCTAAGCAAATCAATCTTGCATAGTCACAAATTGTAACGGAGTAAATTTTAGCTCCGTTACAGCTTTAAGCTGAGTTTAACCGTTTTTAATAAATCCCTTGCTTGATAAAAGTACATACCTCTTGTATTTTCCCACACAAACGATAAGTGACTTGATTTCTGAAAACATATGGATACCTAGCTGTAGTAGAGCTGAACCAATACATTGTCCTTGTTTCTTGTTTGATGACAGCTTCTCTTGGCAATTTCTTGCACGAATAAGATGTTATTCTCTTGCATCTGTCGTATAATTAATGTCAACACTTTCTACCATCGATTCCAATTTTTCTATTTATTGTAACATTAAATATGAAAGGAGATGACTTCATGCAAGTAGTTGAAAAAGCATTTGGCTATATTACAAGAGAGCATGAGGGGCAGTTACAGGTGCTAGTATTTGAGCAAAATACAGAAGGAGCCGGCATCCAAATTCCAAAAGGCACAGTAGAGGAAGGGGAAACACCGCTAGAGGCTGTAACTCGAGAGATGTTTGAGGAGACTGGCTTATCGCATTTAACAGTTAATGGGTTAATTGCTGAAGATTATTTTAATCATTATTCAGGCGCTTTACAAAAACGCTATTTTTATCATCTAACGACGAATGAAAAACGAGATACATGGCAGCATCATCCTACAGGATTAAACGAAACAGGTTTTATATTCTCCTTTTATTGGATAACAGATGAGCAGGAAGTGTCACTAGCAAAAGGGCATGGAGATTATTTGTATCGAGTAATGGCTCGTATTAATCATTAAGTGTATTTCCGTTATTGAAATCATTTGGGGAATCTGAAAACTAGCGAGGGACTAGGTTCACAAATTTTCAGTTTTATTACTAGCGCTTCTACTAATGTATAGAACATTCTATAGCCTATTTCTCCTAAAATTTAACACAAAAAAATTTAGGAGAAATAGGCTATATTAGCTAAAACAACCGCGTTTCTACCGCACTAATATAGGGTAAATAGTATAATAAAATAAAACCAGACCTTATATTTAGAGGATTTTAGTTTGATTATATATAATCAAGCTTTATAATCAAACTTTTATTTGTATATAAAAATACATCCATTAAATCTATATTGAGATAATGGATGTATTTTTTA
This sequence comes from Lysinibacillus sp. UBA6686, assembly GCF_002455205.1. Classification (NCBI taxonomy): domain Bacteria; kingdom Bacillati; phylum Bacillota; class Bacilli; order Caryophanales; family Bacillaceae; genus Lysinibacillus; species Lysinibacillus sp. UBA6686. Next base: position 54,499 of record NZ_DKJS01000018.1, read on the forward strand.
TTGTGGTCTTTTAATAAGTTTGATAATTTTCTTATTCCACAATCGGGCCATATAATTGAATAACAACTCCAAATAAAATTTTAGTGATTATGTTATTATTTAGTTAATTCGAATTGATGTACTCAAACTTACAAGATAATTTAAATTTAATAAATGATTGATTGGAGGAATGGTATGAATTTTAAAGGAAAACTGATAGCTACCGGGAATACAGCCAATCTATATCTATGGAATAATAAAATAGTAAAGATTTTCAAAGAAAATCTACCTCCCACTGAATCGTTTTATGAAGCTAAGAAACAAGAGTATGCATATTCATGTGGACTTAATGTTCCTAAAGTCTTAGAGGTTAGAAAGATAAACGGAATACAGGCAATAATAATGGAATACATTAACGGGGAAACCTTAGGACATCATCTATTAAAAAATCTAAATGAGGCTGAGCGATATATTAATGTCCTTGTTAATATTCAAAAAAGAATACATGAAGTCAAGGTAGAATCCGATGAAATTGAACTTATGGATATAAAAGTTCACCGTAAGATTGAATCGGCTCTATCCCTAAATCAAAGACAAAAAAAGGCGTTATTTAGTAGGTTAAACTCTTTAAAGTATGAACCTAGACTATGCCATGGTGATCTGCATCCATTTAATCTAATTATGAACGAAGATGTAGTTAGTATTATTGATTGGGTAGACGCTAGTGCTGGGGACATCCGTGCAGACGTATGTCGTACATATTTATTATTATCTCAGCATTCCATTGATTTAGCTGAGCTATATTTACAATGATATTGTTGCAATAAAAACATATCCAAAAGTGAAATACTCCAATGGATGCCAATAAGCGTAGGAGCAAGGTTAGACGAAATGGTATCTTCTGAAGAAAATAAACGGCTAATGAACATTGTCAATCAATTTTGTGATGGATAAAGCTCTAATATCCATATATTTTTAACGGGATACGCCAGCTATTTTTTTGAACTAACGAGGTAAGTGAGTAGAATAAGGAAACCTTTATTCCACAATCGGGCGCATTTCTTTAATAAGGAATGCGCCTTCCTCCATTTAAGGGCCCTATTGTAGAATAACTCTAAATAATTAATATGGATATTCATGTTGAAAAAATTAGAATGTTTTGAATTAGACATAAACAAAAATGTTAGCGAGAACGACAAGATAAAGGGGGATTCTGTTTGAGGTTTGTTCCAATTTTTAGAACTGATGGTTTTAGCTTTTATTAGCTCTAGAGTTTTGGACAATATCTTGGGTGCTCAATCTAATGATGAAACTATTATAGGTATTAGCGTTTTAGCTATCCAAAACACTGCGATCATCACTCTTTTAATTTATCTTGTTTTAAAGCAAAATTCAAAGAGAGCTGAAAATGGTCCAAGGGGAATGAAGAAAATAATGGAAGCCCTAGTTGGAAATACTCTATTGAAAAGGATTTCCACACCTGAGGACATTGCTGAACCATTTGTTATACACTTCTTCAAAAATCACTAACAGGACAAATCATATGTTAATGAATTGTACCCCAAAAATGGGTAGTAAAAATGATCAAACTTTTTTCAAAACACGCTCTTTCTTTTTGTTCGTTTTTTCAAGGTTATTAGTATTAATTTGATCATACTTTATTCTACAGCAACATTTAACGAAAATATACCCTAAGCGAATTTCAGCATAAAGCGAGCCATCTTTTTATTTTAAGAAAAAATATGGCTCACTTTATACTTAACTTTTCTCTACTATTCATAGCCAAAAAACTGTACAAAATAAAAATATCCCTAACTATTTTCAAGTATCTTTATTTATTCATAGACAACTGTATAAAGCCTTTCTTAGTGCAAGTTCTCTTGGTTCATTGGCCATGCCAAATCCATGTTTGTTCATCGCGTAAGCATAACCTAACTTTTCATCTGAATCGGCAAAACAGAATGATCCCCCTGCACCTGGGTGACCAAAAGAGCTTTCACTTCGCCCAAATTTTATATCTGGAAAGTGTTTCCAAAATCCTAAAGAATAGGCTATATTTATACAATTCACATGATCATAATACCCTGATGTCGGAGGGATAGCTCTTTTCCTTAATTCATTTATTGTTTCTTCTCTTAATCCGAGAGTTTTTGCACCACTAGCAAAAGCACCATAAATTTTTGCCATTGCTCTTACTTGTCCCACACCATTTCCTGAAGGGAATTCTATAGATAAAATAGGACGATGATTAAAATTATCATTTGCTACGAATTTTTTTGGATCTACTAAACTTCTAGCTACTAATGACTTTGTATTAAGAAAACCAAGTAACATTTTTGGTGGTAATTTGGTCATTCCTTTAAGTAATTGAATAGGATGGTTAATACCCTCAATCGTTGTAATTCTATCTTCCGAAACTTCAGCGGGCAGTCCTATATAAAACTCTGCATTTAGCGGTTTAGCTATTTCGTCGTAAAAAAAATCTTTTAGGGTACGATGTTGTGGATCGACTCTTTTAATGAGCTCTGCTATGAATGTCCCAATTGTCCATGCATGATATCCATGAAGTTTTCCAACCTCCCAATCTGGTTTACTTGCAGCTAGTGCAAGAGATAACCGTGAAGTATCTAGGTCTTCTAAATTTTCAATGTTAAGTGCATCAAGAGCTGATAATCCAGCTTGATGTGCAAGAAGCTGTCTAACTGTAATTTTCTCTTTGCCATTCTGGGCGAATTCAGGCCAATATGTGCATACCTCTTCATCATAATTTATGTAACCTCTTGAATGCATTAGACTTAACGCTAATGCAGCAAAGCCTTTTGTTGCAGAAAATACTTGAACTAATGTGTCCTCCTGCCATTCTGCACAAGTTTTCCGGTCTCGATATCCGCCCCATAAATCAACAACAGGCTGGTTATTAATAAAAACAGAAAAAGCTGCTCCTATTTCTCCTCTGTTAGTAAAATTTTTAATAAATTCTTCTTTCACTAATTCAAAACCGGGTGCAACAAAACCATGAATTGGAATATTACTTCTTTTTCTCATATTGCTTTTCTCCTTCTGAATAAGCCATCTCTTTACAAAAAAGAATAAATTGAATAAAATCAACTTAACAGATATATGACTAAAAATCAATAAATAGTCAAATAGAGAGGTGGCGTGATGATGGCTAGAATTACTGGTGAACAGAGGAAGAACAGACATGAAACATTACTCGCTAAGAGTAAGGAACTATTTATTCAGTATGGTTGTTCTAAAACAACTATTGATGACATTGTAAATGCGTGTGGAATAGCAAAAGGTTCCTTTTATTCATACTATTCATCAAAAGAAGAGTTGTTCTACGCAGTATTGCGAAAAGAGGAAGAAGTAAAAAATACTATTATTTCAGAAATTATGTGTGAGTCTCTACCTCCAAAAGAACTTTTAATTCGTTTCTTTGAATTATCTTTTAAAACTATAGAACAAAATCCATTTTTACAAAGTCTTTATCAAAGAGGTGAATATGATCGAATTGTGAAAAGACTTCCTAAGGAACTTCTGGATAAACATGCAAAGGAAGATTTAAATAGTTCTTTGGAGTTTGTGAAATTTTTACAGGAAAAAGGTGTTACAGAAGATGATCCCGAAGTACTTATTGGCCTTTTTAGGACAACCATACTAATTCCTTTACATCGACAAGAGATTGGAGAACCTACCTTTTCGAAGATGATGAAAAAGATGATCGAGTGTTTATCAGAAGGTCTAACAAAACATAAAGAGTAAATTTCATTTATTATAAAGTTGCTACTTTAGGGCTTTCATTTTCACTTCCATAAAATTATGATTCAGGGATGTATGCCAACAAGAAAAAAGGGAGATCGACCAGCATAATGGATAACTTACAACCAATTTCTAAATATCAGTTATATTAGTTTTATTTGGTAGGGGCAAAGTTGTCAGATGGTACACCACTTGTAAAAGGGAAAACTATTGCTGCATTTACGGACAAAGAGGAACGTGAGACTGGGCTTGATATTTACATGCCATTCTTACTTGAATCGAGATTAAGTGAACTTGGGAATAATATTGTCACAGCGGAGAATTTCACATCAAATGTACAAATTGATGGTAACCTTATCACAGGTCAAAACCCACAATCAACATTAAGTGTAGCAAAAGCGATTATAAAAATTAATTTAGTATGGTTAGAAGCATTGCAAAAAGCATAGATTGATCGGTAACAATCGATTTAAATGAATTGGCTAATTTACAACTAATTTCTAATTTCGGATAGGTGTAAATTTAAGTACGCTTTTTTTATTATTTTCGTTGTGGGAAATTCATGATTCTTTTAATAAGGAACGGCTGATGGATGAAGTTCTTTTTCAGTTATATACACGTACTGAAGTATGTATTAAAGTTCATCCACATGATTTAAATGATTATATGGTGGCCTGGAAAGAATGGAGGAAATACCTTCCCCCTGACTAAATAGTTTTTCTTCTACACCTAAATAGAGCTTTAGTTAAAGAAAAATTAATTAATTTTGAGATTGATATCATGTTTTAGTTATTCCATTATAGGCCGCGATTATGAAGTAACGCTGTAGAAAATGATCAAACTTTTTTATAATAAGCAAACTAAAAAATGCTAAAGAAGCATCCATTTTGATTAATCTTTTTTCAAAATGATACTTCTTATTAATCTTAGTGTAAGGAATTACGAGGTGTTTTTGTTCAAACTTTATTTTAAAGCTACATTTATATCTCATTAAGAATTTTTTGTATGGCAGTTACGTATCCTGCCTTATATATCTGAATGCCATTTTCTTTTACTCTGCCATAATTATCGGTAGTCCATCCCTGATGGTTCAGAAATTCGTTTGATATAGCATTTCTCAGTGCATCTATTTCGGTATCTGTCAGTTTATAAGAAGGCTCGACTATAACAACATCCTTATTTTTGCTAAGATTGTTTATAGGACGCATATCAATCGTAAAGGTTGTTTGTTCTTTAAGTAGAGAGTTTTCTCTTTTGAACTTTTTATTCTCTGCCATAAGCATACCAACCAATGCTTTTGTTGTTGGTTCGGAGATACTTACCAAGATATCATCGTTTATGGTTGTTTTCTTTTCTTTTTTAGGCTTTTTAGTGGTAGTTTTATAGTATTCAGCCCACTGTCTTATCAAAACTCTATAATCCTTGGCGTTTTTGTTTCTAAGAGCCTGTTCACTTGGTCCGCCATCATCTGCTATCAGTCTGGCTATAGTACCAATGGAAAAATCTTTTATGTCAGACTCTGCCTGTTTTTTACAGGCGTTATGTATGAATTCTAATGTTTTCTTTTTCCTTGTAGAAGCGTTCTCATAAAACTTTGAGAACAGTTCATCTGGATTTATTTCCATCATATTTCCTCCTATACATAAATTATTCTTAATCATTAGTAGAACTATTATATTGGTAATAAATTTCTGTTTAAAGTCACAGATTTAAGTTCATCAACAAACTCATTCTTAAACCCGATTTCTTCAAGTTTCTTACGCCCGATTGCATAAGGAATAGCATCTTTTAAACTACCAGCACGATTAATCAAAAGCCTCATAAATTGATTTCCTGCAATGAGCTGTTCTTCTTCTGTTAATGAGAACATAACGGGCATTTTTTTGTTATTTTTTAATGTTAAATCTATGATTTGAGACCTTTGTAAAACTGCCTTGCTTGCATCTGTTTCAGGAAACAGTTCCGCCCCGTTACAGATGATTTGAAGCTGTTCAAGATCATGTTCAACGTTATTAATAGAAATTTCAACATCCNNACATCCGATATAGAACCGACGGTAACAAGCTGAAATCCATTCTCAGATGATTTTTCTTTGATTAACTTCATACACTTATCAATAAGACGAAGAGTGGCATTATAATCGTTTGCTAGCTTATCGTTCTTCTGTATCTCCTGTGCATATAATTGCTCATATTTAAGCAATTCTTGATGTTTTGTAAATAGGATTCCATTAAGTTCACATTCATATTTTTCATTTTCTAAAAGTTCTATATCATGCTGATGTTTAATCACTCGTTTTCCTGTTTCGCTCATATTGTAGCCTATGGTATTAAAATGATGCGCTAAGCCAGGAAGAAAAGCAGGACTAGTTACGAACCATCTACATCTTACACAGTTCTGCTCTAAAAACCCGGAACAATACCATAAGTGATTTTATCCGTATCATCATTAACATAAGTGCCACCTGAATCACAGCCAAAACATCCTTTAGGACAAATTCCTTTATCACTTATAATAATACTTGCACCTGAATTTTGGGCGCTGATTACTGCCTGATATGCTATTGGATCATTAGCAGCTACACTTGTTTCTAACTGTTTATACTTTGCATCTCTAATAAATCTATCAACTGCTTGTTTATCATTTTCAAGAATGCTCTTTTCAGCCTGATTCATTGTATCTGTAACGTATGAAATACCTGCTTTTGTATAGTAAAGAGTCATAATGAGTCTTGCGTGACCTGCAATAGCCTTTGAAAGAATAGGCATTGGAACTCCACCTTCAAGAGCATAGGCAGTTATAAGTGATACTCTGAGTGAATGCAGGGGATAATAAGTTGCTTTTTCACTGTCTGGACGCACAAATTTTAATGTTCTTTCTTCTTCTGATGATGTACTTTCTTTAAGTTGAACCTCAAGCTGTATAAGTGTCTTATACCAAAAAGTATCCAATCTGTATGCTGCTATTGGTAAGTGTTCCTGTCCAATTGAAGTAGGATCTCTGAAAAGAAATGTGTTTTCCCCATTTGTTTTAAAATCCTCACATCTTTTATATTTCCTAAGTGGTATCTTGTCAGTTCTGTCCATTTTGTAGGTTGAGAAATAAAAGTTGCCTAACCTTTTTTAAAATGTCCTTTACAAAGAGTACATATTATAAAATGTAATACCTTTTAATAGTTTGATTATAAATATTTCACCCTAGATAAAGTTGATAGAGACGCGGTTGTTTTATTTACTATTTTTATGCCTTTTCGGCAATCTCTAATGCTTGTGTGAAATCAGCGATCAGATCGTCAACATGCTCTAGTCCTACTGAGAAGCGTAATAGTCCGTCAGTAATACCACGTTTTGCACGTTCCTCAGGCTCCATTGCAGCATGACTCATTTTGGCTGGGTAGGATAAAATCGATTCAACGCCACCAAGAGAGACTGCAAAAACAGGAATTTTCATCGCTTCTACAAGTGCTTTTGCGGCTTTGTAGCTTGGCAGACGGAATGATAGGACAGCACCTGCACTTGTGCACTGGCTACGATGAATATCATAGCCTGGATGAGATTCAAGCCCAGGGTAATATACCTGCTCGACAAGAGGGTTTGCAGCTAAAAATTCTGCAATCTTTTGTGCTGATTCCGCTGAGCGACTAAAGCGTACATCAGTCGTCTTTATATTTTGTAATAGTGTAAAGGAATCCTGTACACCTAGAATATTGCCAAATGAATTTTGGATAAAGTAAAGGTCCTGTCCTAGCTTTTCATCAGCTGTAACCGTCAATCCTGCAATAATATCTGAGTGTCCGGATAAAAACTTTGTTGCACTATGGATGACAACATCTACACCTAGCTCAAGTGGGCGTTGGTGTAAAGGTGTCATAAATGTATTGTCTAAAAACGTTAAACAATTATGCTGCTTGGCTAAGGTAACTACCCCACGAATATCTGTAATGCCAAGCGTAGGATTTGATGGTGTTTCCATATAAAGCAATTTAGTTGTAGGTGTGATAGCTGCTTCAACTGCTGCTAAATCGGTAAAATCAACAAAAGTATGCGTTATCCCAAAACGTGGTAATACTTTAGTGACGAAACGATATGTGCCCCCATAAACATCTTCTGTCATCACAATATGATCACCCTGTGATAATAGCATCAAGGCTGCGGACACAGCGGCAATCCCTGAGGAAAAGGCATGAGCACGAACTCCTCCTTCAAGTTCTGCAACTGCTTTTTCCAATGCATCCCTTGTAGGGTTACCTGATCGAGCATAATCATATTCTCCAAATTCATCAATACTCTCCTGATGAAACGTCGATGATAAATACATAGGCACATTGACTGCACCTTTTTTATTAGCGTAGCCGTCACGAACACCTGCGTGTATTAGGCTTGTTTCTATACGTTGCTTCATGTCTATGCCTCTTTTCTAAGGATATCGAATACTTGTTTTAAATCAGCAATTAAATCCTCAGCCTCTTCAATTCCGACTGAGAAACGCAGTAAACGGTCACATACACCACGTTCAATACGTTCCTCATATGGCATATCTGCATGTGTTTGAGTAGCAGGATATGTAATAAAGCTTTCAACACCGCCAAGGCTCTCAGCAAACGTGATTAATTTTAAGTGACGAAGGAATGGGTCGATCCACTCAGCTTTCTGTAAACGGAAGGACAGCATGCCGCCTTTTCCTGTGTATAATACGTCAGTTACAAGTTCTTCCTGCTCTAGATAAGCAGCGATTGCTTTAGCATTTGCATCGTGCTGCTTTAGACGAAGATGCATTGTTTTTAAGCCACGAATCAGTAACCAAGCATCCATTGCCCCTAGTACCATTCCGCTGCCATTATGAAGAAAGGCAATACGTTCCGCTAGTTCTGCGCCTTTTGCGACAACTAAACCCGCTAAGACATCATTATGACCACCAATATACTTAGTAGCTGAATGAATAACAATATCTGCACCTAATTCAATTGGACGTTGGAAATATGGCGTATAGAATGTGTTATCAACAATTAACCATGTACCATGCTTGTGGGCTAATTCCGCGTATGTTTGCAAATCAAATTCCTGCATAAGTGGGTTTGTCGGAGTTTCAATGAAAAGGGCACGCGTATTGTCATTGATTAAAGCCTCAACCTGTTCAACCGATTCAAATTTTGAGTAAACAGGTTTAATATTATATGTCTCATCGAAGAAATTAAAAAGTCGATATGTACCTCCGTATAAATCATCAGGCACCACCAATTCATCCCCAGGCTTAAATAATGAAAGAATAAGCTGAATGGCTGCCATACCTGAACTACAGGCAAAACCCATGTCCCCACCCTCTAAATCAGCAATTCCATCTTCTAATAAGCTACGGGTTGGATTTTTTGTACGTGTATAGTCAAAACCGGTGGATTCACCAATCCCTGTATGCTTGTATGCTGTTGATAGATGGATTGGTGGGCTGACAGCACCTGTTCTTGGATCACTTAAATTGCCAAGCTGTACAAGTTTTGTTTCAATACTTCTGTTGATTGTCATATCGTCACTCTTTTCTGCTTCATAGTCATGGAAAGAGTCAAATTTTCTCTTGATCCATATTCTCAATAATTGTTACCAATTTAACATGTATGATAAAGAAGAACAAGATGATTTCAGAAAATTAGCTAGATTATTTAAGGTAAATCACCTAGGAATAGTAGGAGATGGAGAAAGGGGAGTATCCAAGAGGAATAGGTAGAACGGAAATGCAAGAATATTTGTCTTTAAGGGCAAAATGACTGAGATTTAAGATAGCAGCAGGATAATATGCAAAAATTGATATAATTGAGGCACATTGGATTTTCAAATTATGATTGCTTTACTCCAGAGTTGAGAGAGGAGTTATTAGCAAATGAATCAAGGTATCTAACCCAAAAAGCTTCCTTTAATTGTTGTTTTAAAAGTAAAGAATCTGCCTGCTTCCTAATAGGAAAATGCGACAGATTCTTTAGTAATATTAGGCTTGTTCTTTTTTTAATAAATCTCGAATTTCCTTTAGCAGCTCTTCCTTCGCATCTAGTTCAGGTGCTGGTTCTTCCACAACTGCCTCTTCTTTTTTACGAGAAAACTTGGTCATAATTCTTAATGCCATAAAAATTGCAAAAGCAATTATTAAAAAGTCAATAATCGACTGTAAAAATTCACCCAATTTAACTGTGGCATCACCAGAGCCATAGACAAAGCTTTCTGTTAAATCGATACCACCAGTTAAAATACCGACTAATGGCATAATAATATTTGCAACTAAGGAGGTAACAATTTTACCGAAAGCACCACCAATCACCACTGCTACTGCTAGATCGACAATATTGCCCTTCATAGCAAACTCTTTAAAGTCTTTCCACAAAACAAATTCCTCCAATATTTATCCATATAAATGAATCAAAATATATTTTACTATATTTTTCCCGTTCTTTTCAACTGTTATAATAGTGGAAATTATATACTGGAAAAAACGACTACAAAAAACGACAAATTTGGTAATATAGAAAGAGAAAATTTAATTAGGTGTGAATTATGACGAAAAATATGAAGAAAAAACCATTATCATCATCCGTTCAATTGGGAGTGATAGCACTATTAGTACCAATAGCCATAACAGTTTATGTCCTTGCTTTTTTTGCCTGGAGGGAGCTTCAAACACTACCGATATTTGAGAAAATCGCTCAACAACGGGCAATAGAAGATATTCAACAAAATTTTGATATGAAAATTCCTGAACAATTTATTCCTATTTATGTAGCAGCAGAGGAGAAATATGGTGTGCCATGGACTTTACTAGCAGCCCATCATCGAATAGAAACTCGCTTTTCCTCCATGAAATCTCTTGTTTCCCCAGCAGGTGCTGAAGGTCCGATGCAATTTATGCCATGTACATTTGTGGGCTGGAAACATCCTTCCTGTTCAGGTTTAGGGAAAGGAAATATTTCAAAAACAGAGCTAATGAGTCCAGAAGCCATAAAGAAATACGGTGGTTATGGTGTTGATGCCAATGGAGATGGAATTGCTGATCCATATGATATTGAGGATGCTATTTATAGTGCGGCAAATTATTTATCAAAAAACGGGGCAGCAAATGGCGATGTTAAACAGGCTGTTTTTCAGTACAATCATAGTGATGAATACGTTGAAAAAGTGTTACATTATTTCAATTTATATAATGATTATCATGATGAGTTGAAACACGCAGTGCTGTTAAATGACAAAAAGTAAAGAGCCACCAAAATTGATGGCTCTTTCCTACATATTTAGGTTGCTTTACGCATACTCTTTAAAATAATGCTTACAATGAAGATAAGCACAATCGCACCAATTAATGCTGGGAATACGTAAAAATCACTAACTCTCCAACCCCAGTTGCCCAAAACCATGCTACCGACCCAAGAACCGACAATCCCTGCAACGATATTTCCAATGATGCCGCCAGGTACATCTTTTCCTAAAATGACGCCAGCTAACCAACCTAAAATACCGCCGATGATTAAATACCAAATGAAGCTAATCATTTTTCTTCATCTCCTTAAAATTAAGATATAATGGCGATTACTTAGTTATACCCTGAATAGAGCATATTAAACGCACCTAGCTTCTATGGTTTTTATTACAAATCCATGAAATGGCTTTATTGAACAATTGTTGCACCTAGCGTTTGTTCAAAATGACGTAATGCCCATTCATGGCCTGCAGCATCAAAACTTGCAACACCATGTGCATAAATAACTGTGGGAATACCCAAATTATAAGCATCGACAGCTGTATGTAATACGCAAATATCCGTACATACACCAACTAAATGAATTTCTTCAATGCCACGTTCCTTCAATAATATGGATAAAGTAGTTCCCGCAAATGCACTATAACGTGTTTTATCAAGCCAAAATACCTTATCTTTGTAAAGATTATACATTTCACCTACTTGCCCATATAAATGGCGCCCCTTTGTGCCACGAATATTGTGTGGAGGAAATAGCTTTGTTTCAGGATGAAAGCTATCATTTTCTTCATGTAAATCATTGGCAAAAACAATAAATTCTTGATCAGCAATAAATTGTTGGATTAAGGATGCTATATTTTCATCCAATACTTGACCGGGTTCACCACATGTTAGTTTTCCATCAGAGGCTACAAAATCATACGTATAATCGATAACTAATAACGCTTTTTTCAATTTTTCCACTCTCCCTATAGGTATAATTTCACTTTAATCATGCCATATTTGGGCCTGATTGTCAGAAAAATGATTATATTTTAATATTAAGAATAGTTTGAAAATTGTTTTTCGTGTGAGTATAATATGAAAAAAGGAGAGTGTTCTATATGAATATGACAGCTATGAAGCGTTTAAATCGACAAGGGTTACTTATTGCAGGTTTACATCTGCTAGTGATGCTAAATATAGCAGCAGATTTCATTTTTGTCTCGTAAGCTAATAAAAATAATATAGAAAGGTGAGTTTAATGCTTGTCGAAAACTAAAGCAACCGTGATGGCTATTTTGATGATATGTCCACGGTTGTTTTTTGTTGTCTTGAACTATTATATGAAATACTTTTGAAATCGTGATATGAAAAGGAATTTTTTAGACAATTGTCAAATACATAGTACATGTAAAGGAGTGATTGGATGACAACAAGATTTGACCACGCTTTTCAAGAAATAGAGCGGCCATTTGCTTGGATAGATTTTGATGCTTTAGATAAAAATATTGCAACGGTTCGCAATGATTGCGGAGAAAAAAATATCCGAATTGCTACAAAATCAATTCGTTCTGTAGAGATACTACGATATTTATACGACAACCTTCCAAATGTTGTTGGATATATGACGTTTACGGCTGCTGAGACTCTTTTCTTATTGCAGCAGCATTTTGACGATGTATTGCTGGGCTATCCAGTTATGGAAGAAGAGTCAGTACGACAGTTATTACACTTCGTAAAAGAAGGAAAAACCGTCACTTTTATGGTGGATAAGGAGGAGCATGTGACGTTTTTGGCTAGGCTAGCACAAGAGCTTGGCGTTCGTGTACAGGTTTGTATAGATATTAATGTGTCCAATGATTTTAAATTACTTTATTTCGGGACAAAACGTTCTTCCCTTTATTCATTAGAGACCTTAACACCATTCTTGAAATTTTTAGCACAACAACCGCATATTGAGGTCGTAGGAGCTATGGGCTATGAGGCACAAATTGCTGGAGTGGGCAATCGACCTGTAAATGCTATAAAGGGACGAATTATAGACATTATGCAGCAACAAGCTAAAAAACAGGTTACTCAGTTCCGTCGATTAGCCATTGCTCATATAAAGGCGTATTTTCCAAAAGTACGCTTTATCAACGGCGGCGGTTCAGGAAGTATGGCGTATACTGCACAGCAGAGAGAAGTAACGGAAATAACAGTGGGCTCTGCATTTTATGCCCCAGCATTGTTTGATCAGTTTACACATTTATACCTTGAAAAGGCAGTTGGATTTGCTTTAAGAGTAACGAGGAAGCCAGATAAAAATATTGTTGTTTGCCACGGAGGAGGCTATACTGCCTCTGGTGCAATCGGTGCTGATCGTTTACCGGTATTCTATGAGCCCACCTTTTTTTCATATCTTAGTTTAGAAGGAGCAGGAGAAGTTCAATCACCGATTAAGGTAAAGCATAAAAATATTAATGTAGGTGACACATTGTACTTTCGACATGCAAAAGCAGGAGAGCTTTGTGAAAGATTTCAAAAACTGTACGCTATTCGAGGGGACAAGTATATAGGATCTTATAATACTTATAGGGGGGATGGGCAATGTTTTCTATAGAGAAATGGAAAAATGGTGAGAAATGGATAAATTGGGCTGGCAATGTAATCTCTTATCCAGGTGAGATGTATTTACCCCAATCGATTGAGGATGTAGTCAATATAGTGAAGCAAGCACGTGAATCGGGAAAAACAATTCGTGTCACAGGTGCCGCTCACTCTTTTAGTGCTGTTGCAATGCCTGAGCATATCGCACTTTCTTTACATAATATGCGTGGGCTTATAGCTGTAAATGAGGAAAAGCAGGAGGTAACGCTTTGGGCTGGAACCTATTTATATGAAATTGGGCCTTTGCTTGCAAAACATGGCTTTGCTCTAAGTAATATGGGGGATATTCAAGAGCAATCCATTGCGGGTGCCGTGTCAACAGGCACACATGGAACAGGAGTAACACTAGGCTCGCTATCTTCAACAGTCACAAAATGGGGATTTGTTGACGGTACTGGGACATATCGAGAGCATACTAGAGGCTTAGATGATTTATCTGAATCTTTACATGTTTCACTCGGTATGCTTGGTGTGCTTGTGAAGGTGACAATCAAGGTAATACCTCTTTACGGCCTACATTATATAGGTACAAGGGATACCCTGACAAACGGACTGACTATTTTTGCCGAGGATATTCGACAGCATCGTCATGTGGAATGGTTTTATTTTCCCGGTAGTGAGACCATACAAGTTAAACGTATGGATGTGGTAGACCCTGTTTATCAGAGTGACTGGAGCAGGAGAATTGAAATAATGAAACTTCAAATAGTAGAAAATGGTGCATTTTTAGCAATGTCTGAGCTTTGTAAATGGAAGCCTTCATTTAGTGGAACGATGAGTAAAATAGCTGCAGCAAATGTTGTAGAGGGGGAGAAAACAGGCATTAGTTATGAAATTTATCCATCCCCTAGAAGCGTAAAGTTTCAGGAAAGTGAATATGCAATTCCCTTAATGTATTTCGAAGCATGTATGGAGGAGATTCATGCAACCTTCAAGAAGGGGCTTTTTAATGTTCATTTTCCATTGGAATGTAGAACTACAGCTGGTGAAGCAGGTTTTTTAAGTCCTACGCAGGGGCAAGAATCAGCCTTTATTGCCTTTCATATGTATAAAGGAATGTCTGAAGAACCTTATTTTGAATGGATTCATACGATGATGAAGAAATATAAGGGACGTCCACATTGGGGAAAACAAAATCATTTAACGGCTGAGTATGTGTATGAACTATATCCAGATATTGAAAAGTTTTTAGCAATTCGTCGTCAGTATGATCCAGATAATGTTTTTTTTACTGGATATTTAAGAAAATTATTCACATTGTAAGCGCTATCTTATTCTGTAGACTTCTACTCATCTTCAAAGGTAATGGAAAGTCAACATAAAGATATTTATGAAAAATTAAAATTTGAACGAAATGTCAAAAAATTTATCAAAACGAGATAAAAGTGATGCTTAATCAGCATGAAAACGATTTCAAATTTAACGAATAATTTAAATTGTTTAAACAATTCAAAAAATACTGTTGACTAGACCTTTTTTTCGTACTATGATAACAACAATTTAACACGTTCGTTATAGCAGTTAGTTGTCTTTCAGGCAGTTAACATTAGACGAAAACGAAATAGACAGAACATTTCGTATATAGCAACGAACATAGCAATAAATGAGGGGCGTTTAAAATGAGAAGTGACATGATTAAAGTAGGCGTAGATCGTGCGCCACATCGAAGTCTTTTATATGCAACAGGCAAAGTAAAAGCAAAAGATTTAGGCAAGCCATTTATTGGGGTTTGTAATTCTTACATCGACATTATACCAGGTCACGTTCATTTACGTACATTTGCTGATGTTGTCAAAGAAGCCATTATTGAAGCAGGAGGAATTCCATTTGAGTTTAATACAATTGGGGTAGATGATGGCATTGCGATGGGGCATATTGGTATGCGTTACTCCTTACCAAGCCGCGAAATTATCGCAGACTCTGCAGAAACAGTTATTAACGCACACTGGTTTGATGGTGTATTCTACATTCCAAACTGTGACAAAATTACACCAGGAATGCTAATGGCAGCAGTTCGTACTAACGTACCATCAATTTTCGTTTCAGGTGGTCCAATGGAGGCTGGTACTTCTGCAACAGGCAAGCAACTATCATTAACTTCTGTATTTGAAGGGGTAGGGGCACATAAATCAGGGAAAATGTCAGCTGAAGAGCTATTAGATATTGAAAATAACGCATGTCCAACATGTGGATCATGCTCAGGAATGTTTACAGCAAACTCTATGAACTGCTTAATGGAAATGTTAGGTGTAGCTTTACCAGGTAATGGTACTATCGTTGCTACATCTGAAGAGCGCCATCAGCTTATAAAAGAGGCTGCTAAACAATTAGTCCGTATGATTAAAGAGGATATTAAGCCTCGTGACATTATTACAAAAGAGGCAATTGATGATGCATTTGCACTGGATATGGCAATGGGTGGGTCAACAAACACAGTTCTTCATACGCTAGCAATCGCTAGTGAGGCTGAAATTGACTATAACATTGAAGATATCAATAAAGTGGCAGAACGTGTTCCATATCTAGCAAAAATTATGCCAGCTTCAGATATTTCAATGGATGATATTAATAAAGCTGGTGGCGTTAGTGCCATTATTAATGAATTAGCAGCTATTCCGGGTGCAATTCATCCAGACCGCCCAACAGTTGCTGGTGTAACAATGGGTGAACTTGTAAAAGACTATCACATCACAAATGATCAAGTTATCCGTACGAAAGACAATCCGTATAGCCCAGTCGGTGGCTTATCAGTTTTATTTGGTAATATCGCACCAGAAGGCTCTGTTATAAAAGTAGGAGCTGTCGACCCTTCTATTCAGGTATTCAGAGGCGAGGCAATCGTCTTTGATTCACAAGAAGCGGCACAGGAAAATATTGATAATGGAATAGTGAAAGAGGGCCATGTAGTCGTCATTCGCTACGAAGGACCAAAAGGTGGCCCAGGGATGCCTGAAATGCTCGCACCAACGTCTGCCATTCAAGGCCGTGGTCTCGGCACAAAGGTTGCATTAATTACAGATGGTCGTTTCTCAGGTGCATCTCGTGGTATTTCAATTGGACATATTTCACCAGAAGCAGCAGAAGGTGGTCCAATCGCATTAGTTGAAAACGGTGATGTCATCACAATTGATCTACCAAATCGTACAATCAATTTAGAAGTTTCAGATGAAGTTTTAGCTGAACGTCGTGCAAAACTGCCAGTATTTGAGCCGAAAATCAAACGTGGTTGGCTTGCAAGATATTCAAAATTAGTAACCAACGCTTCTACAGGTGGCGTGATGAAAATTTAACAATTAGATATGTTAAAACGTTGATGAGGTTAAAGGTTCTAGAGCCTTGTATCTACCAGAGAGCCGGTCGTGCTGGAAGCCGGCGATACAACTAGATCCGACATCCCCTCGGAGTGAGCTATTAAACGCAGTTGCCATTAGATAGCTTCGGGCATAATCGAAAGTGCTCGTTATTAATGAATAAATGTTTTATGACACCGTATTGGATGCGAATAAACTCGCATTGGTCCATAAATGCTTTCATTTATTCACGAGGTAGCAAGTTTTTGCTATAAAAAAGGGTGGTACCATGGAAAGTCTTTTTCATCCCTACGTAAGGTAGTTCTTTGCGTGTGGAGAAAAAGGCTTTTTATTATTTTTGTCGACGTTTCAGAAGAGTCTCTTACTTTCTTAAGGAGACCTTCAGCCAGTTATACTTCACTGATGCGCATCACTAATGTGAAATTGAATGAAAAAGAAGAAGGAGGCATATTTGATGAGTGCGAATGTTTCTATCAATGAAAAAGAAGAATTAGCAACAACAGCAAAGGCTGAACAAACCTATCAGGCGAAAGACGGTGCTGACGTTTTAGTGCAAGCATTGCATGATCAAGGTGTCGAAATTATTTTCGGTTATCCAGGCGGTGCTGTTCTACAAATTTATGATGCAATGTATAAAAATCCAATTCGTCATATTTTAACTAGACATGAACAAGGTGCGATCCATGCGGCAGAAGGTTATGCACGGGTTTCCAATAAACCAGGAGTTGTTATTGCCACTAGTGGACCGGGGGCAACCAATCTAGTAACAGGTATTGCTGATGCTATGATTGACTCAATTCCGTTAGTTATTTTTACAGGTCAAGTGGCCACATCTGTCATTGGTACAGATGCATTCCAAGAAGCGGATATTATGGGAATTACAACACCAATTACAAAGCATAACTACCAAGTACAGGATGTCAATGATATTCCGCGTATTGTACAAGAGGCTTTCCATATCGCCAATACAGGTAGGAAAGGTCCCGTAGTAGTGGATTTCCCAAAAAATGTGTCTCAAATGCTGTTTGATGTGGAAAATCCGCCACAAGCTCCAAATGAAATTTATTTACCAGGTTATCAACCAACCTATAAGCCAAACTATTTACAAATTCAAAAAGCAATTCAGGCAATTTCATTAGCAAAGAATCCTCTTATTTTAGCTGGTGCTGGCGTACTCTTTGCGGATGCACGTGAAGAATTAACAAGATTTGCGGAAAAATACCGTATTCCAGTAACTAACACGCTTTTAGGGCTTGGATCCATCCATGGAGAACATGAATTATTTATCGGAATGGCTGGTATGCATGGTACTGTTACAGCGAATACAGCTATTACAAAATCTGATTTATTATTAAATATTGGTGCTCGTTTTGATGATCGCCTAACAGGAAATTTAGCGACATTTGCTCCAAATGCAACAATTATACACATTGATATTGATCCAGCAGAAATTGGTAAAAATGTACCAACTGATATCCCGATTGTAGCAGATGCAAAAGAAGCATTAAAAGCATTGTTGAAAAAGGATTTTGAGGGTCCAGATACAGCAGAATGGCTTGCATACTTAAGAAATAATGCCAATGAATACCCTCTGTGGTACTGCAAAGATCCTGGAGAAAAGGAAGTTTTACCACAGGAAGCATTAGAGCTTGTGCATAAAATTACAGAAGGTGATGCAATTGTCACAACGGATGTTGGTCAGCATCAAATGTGGGCTGCACAATATTATCGCTTAAATAATGATCATGGATGGGTAACGTCTGGTGGACTTGGTACGATGGGCTTCGGCTTCCCAGCTGCAATTGGCGCCCAGTTTGCGAAGCCAGACAAAAAGGTTGTTTCTATTGTAGGAGATGCAGGGTTCCAAATGACTGCACAAGAGCTTTCCCTATTAAAAGAATTCAACCTACCAGTAAAGGTGGTAATTTTAAATAACAGCTGTCTTGGAATGGTACGCCAGTGGCAACAAACATTTTATGAGGAGCGCTATTCATCTTCATTAATGCCAATCCAACCAGACTTTGTTAAATTAGCTGATGCATATGGTATAAAGGGTTATCGTATTAATACAATCGATGAAGCGGAGAGCATTTTCCGTGAGGCACTTCTTTCAGATGATCCAGTATTAATTGATTGTCGTGTTAAACAGCTTGAATGTGTTTATCCTATGGTAGCACCTGGCAAAGGCTTACATGAAATGATCGGGGTGAAAAAGAATTGAAACGAGTAATTACAGTAACAGTGATTAACCAAAGTGGCGTATTAAACCGTGTAACGGGCTTGCTGATGAAACGCCAATTCAATATTGAATCCATTACAGTTGGTCATACAGAGCAGCCAAACTTCTCGAAAATGACATTTGTTGTAAATGTAGAAGATGAGAGTAAAATTGAACAGCTAGTAAAGCAGTTATCAAAACAAATTGATGTATTAAAGGTCAATGATATAACAGATAAATCAATCGTGTTACGTGAGTTAGCGCTTGTCAAAGTTATTTCACCACCAAACTTACGATTGGAAATGAATTCAATTGTTGAACCATTCCGTCCACAAATTATTGATACGGCAAAAAATGTTGTCACATATCAAGTTGTAGGACATCCAGATAAGATCGATGCCTTTATTGAACTCATTCGACCATATGGAATTAAAGAATTAACACGCACAGGGGCAACTGCTTCTGTTCGAGAAACACAAAAAATCTCAAATCCACAGCTCTCTATTTTAAAATAGTTTGCATATAAAATTGATTGCTTTAGATGCATAGCGCAATACTGTACTGTGCATTTAAAGTCAAAAATTAAACCCAAATTTAGGAGGAAACAAACAATGGCTACTATGTACTATGAACAAAACATCAACGAGGAAGTATTAAAAGGGAAAAAAATCGCAATTATCGGATATGGCTCACAAGGTCATGCACATGCTCTTAACCTAAAAGAATCAGGCTTTGATGTAGTTGTAGGTGTTCGTCCAGGCGGATCTTTCGATGCAGCGAAAGCTGATGGATTAGACGTTAAAACTGTAGCTGAAGCAGCACAAGAAGCAGACGTTATTCAAATCTTACTTCCAGATGAGCGCCAAAAAGCTGTGTATGAGGCTGAAATCGCTCCACATCTTGAAGCAGGTAAAGCACTTATGTTTGCACACGGCTTTAACATTCATTTCGGTCAAATTACACCACCAGCAGATGTTGATGTATTCTTAGTAGCACCAAAAGGTCCAGGACACTTAGTGCGTCGTCAATATCAAGAGGGTGCAGGTGTACCAGGCTTATTCGCAATCCATCAAGATGCAACAGGTCAAGCGAAAGACTTAGCCCTAGCATACGGAAAAGGAATTGGCGCAGCTCGCGGTGGTCTTCTTGAAACTACATTTAAAGAGGAAACTGAAACAGACCTATTCGGTGAACAAGCAGTACTTTGTGGTGGTGCTACACAATTAGTAAGAGCTGGTTTTGAAACATTAGTTGAAGCTGGTTACCAACCAGAACTAGCATACTTTGAAACACTTCATGAATTAAAATTAATCGTTGACCTTATGTTTGAAGGTGGTATGGCAACAATGCGTTACTCAGTATCGGATACAGCTGAGTGGGGTGACTATGTTGCAGGACCACGTATTATCGATGAATCCGTAAAAGGTCGTATGAAAGAAGTATTAACAGATATCCAGGATGGTACGTTTGCTCGCCGTTGGATTCAAGAAAACGAAAACGGTCGTCCAGAATATACAAAATTCAAAGAAGCAGGTGCAAACCACCAAATCGAAGAAGTTGGTGCTAAATTACGTGCTATGATGCCATTCATCAACGAAGGGAAAGAAAAAGTTGTGAGAGAAGTGGCAACAAGTGCGAAAAATTAATATTTTCGATACAACTCTTCGCGACGGCGAACAATCCGCTAGTATTATTTTAAATACAGCAGAAAAATTGAAATCGCCAAGCAACTGTTGGCAAGGGGCGCGATGCACTAGGTAAAGCCATCATTAATATTCGTTATGATGGTGTGTGTCGACAACTGGCAGAAATTCCTCACAGGATGTCTTAGAAGCTTCTGCAAAAGCTTATCTAAATGCGATTAATCGTCATTTAATTCTGGCAAGTTTACGTGCACAACCTGTGAGTTAAGCATTAAGCCTCTGGTGAATGTCACAGATTAGTGGTAGTGAATGGACTTCGTATCATTCACATTGATGGCTCTCATCTATATTTGTAGGTGAGAGTCTTTACTAAAATAGTGTATGTCTACACTATACAAAGAAAGGTGTTTTGACGATGGAGAAAAAAATTACAGTACTTCCTGGTGACGGAATTGGGCCAGAGGTTGTTGCTTCTGCTGTACGTGTATTGCAAGTAATTGGTAAACGTTTCAACCATACATTCCATTTAGGTTATGCAACAATTGGAGGCGCTGCCATCGACCAACACAATAATCCATTACCAGATGAGACGATTGAAATGTGTGAAAGCAGCGATGCAATTTTACTTGGGGCAGTAGGTGGTCCGAAATGGGATAATAATCCACCTGAATTACGTCCAGAAAAAGGCTTATTGCGTATTCGCAAACATTTTGATTTATTTGCAAATCTACGTCCAGTAAAGGCGTTCCCGAGTTTACTTGATGCTTCACCATTAAAACGTGAAGTTGCCGAAAACGTCGATTTAATGATTGTACGTGAATTAACAGGCGGCGTATACTTCGGGGAACCACGTATGCGTACTGAAAATGGTGCGATTGATACAACTGTTTATTCAACGGCTGAGGTTGAACGGATTGTTGAAAATGCCTTTGAATTAGCACGTTTACGTGGAGGCAAATTATGTTCTGTTGATAAAGCAAATGTACTGGAAACTAGTCGACTATGGCGAGAAGTAGTAGAAGCGAAGAAAAAAGAATATCCCGATGTACAGGTTGAGCATAATTTAGTTGATTCGGTGGCGATGAAATTAATTACAAATCCAGGTCACTATGATGTGGTTGTTACTGAAAATATGTTTGGTGATATTTTAAGTGATGAAGCCTCTGTTATTACAGGTTCTTTAGGTGTATTACCATCGGCCTCCATTCGTGGCGATAATTTCGGTCTATATGAACCAGTACATGGCTCAGCTCCAGAAATTGCTGGCCAAGGTGTAGCAAATCCAGCGGCAACTATTCTTTCTGTGGCGATGATGCTGCAATATTCATTTGGCTTAAAAGAAGAAGCAGCGGAAATTGAACGTGCTGTTAGTGCAGTATTTGATGATGGTTATTTCACAGCAGATCTTGCTCGTGATGGTGGTCGTATTCTATCTACGAATGAATGGACAGATAAAGTAATTAACGAGATTGATACTAGCTTTGTTTCAGAAAGCATTATGACAACATACATTTAAGAAATAGGTGAAGACAATGGGCAAAAATATAATTGAAAAGATTTGGGATAAACATGTTGTTTATCAGGAAGAGGGCAAACCTGACCTGTTATATATTGATCTTCATTTAATTCATGAAGTTACTTCTCCGCAGGCTTTTGAAGGTCTGCGTATGAACGGACGTAAGGTGCGCCGTCCAGATTTAAGCTTTGCAACAATGGATCATAACGTACCTACTAAAAATCTACCAACGATTAATGACCCAATTGCACGTAATCAAATCGAAACTTTGGCTAAAAATGCTGAAGAATTCGGTGTCGAGCTAGCTGGAATGGGGCACCCTGATCAGGGAATTGTTCATGTTATTGGACCAGAATTAGGCTTAACACAGCCTGGTAAAACAATTGTTTGCGGTGATTCCCATACATCCACACACGGTGCCTTTGGAGCTATTGCCTTTGGTATTGGTACGTCTGAGGTAGAGCATGTACTTTCTACACAAACCCTTTGGCAAAACAAGCCAAAAACAATGGAAATTCGTGTTGAAGGTGAGCTACCTGTTGGTGTAGCTGCAAAAGATATTATTCTAGCAATTATCGCTAAATTCGGTATCGGTGTTGGTACAGGACATATTGTGGAATTCACTGGAGAGGCTATCCACAAACTTTCAATGGAAGAACGTATGACGATTTGTAACATGTCAATTGAAGCAGGTGCAAAGGCTGGTCTTATTTCACCTGACCAAATAACTGTTGACTACATTCGTGGTCGTAAATATGCACCCCAAGACGAAAAATTTGAAGAAGCGGCAGCCTATTGGGTAAGCCTTGCTTCTGATGCGGACGCAACATATGATACAGTTCGTATTATTAAAGCAGAAGAAATTGAGCCAATCATTACTTGGGGAACAAATCCTTCAATGGGTACAGGTGTCTCAGGAACTGTTCCAACACAAGAGGATTACAAGGATGAATCAGATAAAGCAGCACTTCGCAAAGCACTTGCCTATATGGGCTTAAAAGAAGGGCAACCATTAACATCCATCGATATCCAACACGTATTTATCGGCTCTTGTACAAACTCACGCATCAGTGATTTACGCGCGGCTGCAAGTGTCATCCAAGGAAGAAAGGTACATGATAATGTCACAGCAATCGTTGTACCAGGTTCCCATTCTACAAAAAAGCAAGCTGAGGCAGAAGGGTTAGATAAAATCTTTACAGAAGCAGGCTTTGAATGGCGTGAATCCGGTTGCTCCATGTGTTTAGCTATGAATGATGATGTTGTACCTGCTGGCGAACGCTGTGCATCTACATCCAACCGTAACTTTGAAGGACGCCAGGGAGCAGGTTCTCGTACACACCTTGTATCACCACCAATGGCAGCAGCCGCAGCAATTGCTGGACATTTTGTGGATGTACGTGAATTTGTAAAGGAAACGGTGTAAGTTTGTTTTTACACGGAAGGGATGATTGAACATGGAACCAATTAATATCGTGAATAGTGTCATAACGCCACTTGATCGTAAAAACGTAGATACAGATCAAATTATTTCGAAAGAGTTTCTAAAACGAATTGAGCGCACAGGCTTTGGACAATTTTTATTTTACCATTGGCGTTTTGACGCACAGGGTAATGAAATTCCAGATTTTGTATTGAATAAACCTGAATTTAAAAACTCCAAAATTTTAGTAGCACAAGATAACTTTGGATGTGGTTCTTCTCGCGAACATGCTCCATGGGCTATCCTAGATTATGGCTTCAATGTTGTTATCGCACCCTCATTTGCAGATATTTTCCATAATAACTGCTTTAAAAATGGTATTTTACCAATTAAGCTAACAGAAGCAGAATGTGATGAAATTTTAGCAAAGGGTCTCGATAAGCCTTACACGATGGAAGTCAATCTGGAGGCTCAAACAGTAACTGGTGAAGATGGAACCGTCTATAAATTTAACATTGATTCTTATTATAAAGAAACTTTACTAAATGGCTGGGATGAAATTGCCCTAACGATAAAATACGAGGAACAAATTGCTGCTTACGAAGCAAAACGTATTGCATTTTAATAGATGATTTTCCATAAGACTGAAGACGAGGTACAATTGTCTTCAGTCTTTTTATTGTAGTTAGATGTTGCTGGTTAAATGGAGGATGGTGAATGCTTGGGTAAGGGGAAACTGCTTAGGAACCAAGAAGAATCGCTCGGCCAGTAGAGAAAAGCGCTCAGGTGCCGTGCAGAATCGCTCGTCCAGGAGAGAAAAGCGCTCAGGTGCCGTGCAGAATTGCTCGGCTAGGATAGTAAAACGCTCAGGTGCCATCAACAATCGCTCGTCCAGGATAGTAAAGCGCTCAGGTGCCATCAAGAATCGCTCGGCCAAGAGAGGAAAGCGCTTAGGTGCCGTGCAGAATCGCTCGGCTAGTATAGTAAAGCGCTCAGGTGCCGTCCAGAATCGCTCGGCTAGGAGAAAAAAGCGCTCAGGTGCCGTGCAGAATTGCTCGGTTAGGATAGTAAAGTGCTCAGGTGCCATCAACAATCGCTCGTCCAGGATAGTAAAGCGCTCAGGTGCCGTCCAGAATCGCTCAGCTAGGAGAATAAACCGCTCGTTATTCTTGTTTCGATCACATTTTTTTCGATAGAATATAAGGAATGAAAGGTAGGAAAAAGATGATTACAGTTATTGGGAGTCTTAATATGGATTTGGTTGTACAAATGGATACTTTTCCAAAGCAAGGTGAAACGATTTTTGGTTCAGCGTTTCAAACGGCACCAGGTGGTAAGGGGGCCAATCAGGCAATTACTGCTGCACGTCTTGGAAGTGAGGTTACAATGATTGGCTGTGTGGGCAATGATAGCTTTGGTGAAACCCTACGAAAGGTTTTATTGCAAGAGTCAATTCAAACTAAGGCTATTAAAAGTACGGCAGTGCCTACTGGGATTGCCAATATATTAATCTATAATCAAGATAACCGTATTATTGTAGTGCCTGGCGCTAATTATGAGTTAAAGCCTGCTCAGATTGAAGCGGCAAGAGAAATTATTCAGCAAAGTCAAATGGTTATTATACAGCTCGAAATTCCCAAGGAAACTGTTGCCTATGCCCTAAAATTATGCAAAGAAGTCCATATACCTGTGCTATTAAATCCTGCTCCAGCAGCTAATTTTGATGTCCAATGGATGGAAGATATTTCATATATTACACCGAATGAAACGGAATGTGCAGAAATTTTTGGCGATGATTTTGACACTATTTTAAAAAAATATCCAAATAAAATGATTATAACCTTAGGTAGTGACGGAGCTCGTTATTTTGATGGGGAATATCAGATTCATGTGCCAGCTTATATGACAAAAGCGGTAGATACAACAGGTGCAGGTGATACGTTTAATGGAGCACTTGCCTATGCTTTAGTTGAAGGTCAGTCATTAGATCAGGCTCTATATTTTGCGAACATTGCAGCCTCTTTATCCGTTGAGAAATTTGGCGCTCAAGCTGGCATGCCAACACTTGGAGAGGTATATGCACGTATGGCTGGATTAGAAGAATAATAGATATAAAATTTACTTTCTCAATAATAGGGAATAATATACGTAATGGTTGATTAAATATACATGAGATAACTCCTAATTTTGACGACTCTCTGTAAGCATTTTGTCCTTTTTTGTCAATATTTCTTAGTACTATGTATTAGAAAAGGATTCGTATCATTTATAATAGACTTATAGATACATACGAAAAGAGGTTTTGAGGATGACAAACATTGACAACCTGCCAATTGAAAATACAGCCTCAGCAAATAATATTTTACCACAGCTTGTTGATCGTTTAAGACAATTGCATGGCATCATCGTACAGAATACATATGTAAAAGACACAGCTAAGCATCTTAATCGAATTATCCAGGATGCCAATAATCAAACGATGATTCTTATCGTGGGGAAAGAGCGTGTTGGCAAAACAACACTTGTGAACGGGCTTTTAGGACGTCACGTTTTACCTGTGAGTGAACAGCATCCAACTGGCGTAAATACATTTTTGCGATATGGCGAACATGAAGAAATAAGAGCCTATTTTTTGGATGGTGTTGTGGCAATATTTGATATGAGTAAGCTTGACTTACTGACAACTGGTGATACTTTTGCATCGGAAATATTACGGGAGCATTTAGATTACTTGGAGGTATATCTAAAAAATGATTTATTAAAGTCAGTAACAATTATTGATTCAGTGTCATTGGAAGCTGGCGGTGGGGAAAGAGCTTACTTCTCTGAGTCATTAATTAATCGAGTGGATGAAATTTTTTGGGTTTTACGCTCAGGTTCTATGGCCATTGATGCGGAAATTTTATTAATGGAGACCTTACAGAGTAAAGGTGTTGAACCACATTGTGTGATAAATGGGATAGATTCGAATGAAGAAACAGAGGGGTTTATTCTTTCGGAGAGAGAACGAATTGGTCATTTAGTCAGTGATTTTATTCCTATCTCAGCAACATATGCACTGAAGGCTCAACAAACTAATAATGATGAGCTGTGGCATAAGAGCCAATATGAGCAATTAATTACACAAATTCATCGAGTTGCACAAAATAGTGATAAAAAAACGTATGCTATTTTAATTCGCTTTTTGCAATGGCTAGAACGATTCCGCTTTGAATTAACTGTAATTCCTCAACGTGATCCATTCCAATCTGCTGTTGAGAACATTGAAAAATTTGCAGGCGATACTCAATATGAGTTTTCTCGCTATCAACGCGATTTAACGATTGTCACGGAATATGAACAAGAATATGAAGATGTCGCCAATGTATTTAAAAATGTTCAGACATTATATCAGCTATTACAAACCATTTCTCAGCATGACTATTTGCATGACAAAATTGTAGAAGGCTTTACAGAAAAGGCTATACATTATCAGCAAGTGTTACGAGAATATCGCAATATGTATAGCGAATATAAACGTGAATATGATCGATTGGATGCACAGCATAAAAAAATTCATGGAAAAGGATTAATGAAAGCAATTTTTGGTCAGCATACCCAAAATGAATTTTTCAAGGAACGTGTGAATAAGCTAAATGAGCAGCAGGCTGTTTGTATTGAACAATTTGAGAAAATACAGGAAGCAGAGGCAATTATGCTTCAGGCTATTCATCCTATCCAAAGCTATCTAATGGATTTAACGAAAAAACGTTTGCAACGCATTGAGCAAAAGGTACAAGAGCTCAATCTACAACGTTCAAAAGAAAAACGCCAATTAAAATTATATGCCAACAAATTAAATGAATTTTCTTGTTTAATCGAAGCACAGGGCTATATTAAGGAAAACATTCAGCCGTTTTTATTAAACGGACAAATGCCGCTTAAAGCAAAAGACCTTGAAATGCTAAAAGAGACAATCCATCGTATTATGAGCATTGATTTATCCTATAATGGTATTCTTGCACGTAGCCAAATGAATAATAAGATGGAAAGCATTGCAATTCCTTTTGATGTTCAAGATAAATATCCAATTTATGCATTAAGCTTAGTAGAAACAGATGTAAAATCAAATGATATTCCAGACATACCGAAAAAATTAGATATTCACTATGAGGAGTAAGATACTAGAAAAATGTTCTAAAAGTATTGTCAACTTTTAGAACATTTTTTCATTTGAAACAAATGATGGTATTTGTCCGTATAGTTAGGGAGGAGGGATTTTTATGATTACTGTTAACGGACGTTTTACAGAAGCGAAAATTTATGCTAAAACTGCACTGCCATCAGCTATTGATCAAATTCAAGAATTAACAGATCAGGCCTTTATGGCAGGCACGAAAATACGAATTATGCCAGATTACCACGCAGGAAAGGGGTGTGTGATTGGCACAACTATCCAGCTACAAGATCGCGTAGTCCCTAACCTTGTCGGTGTTGATGTTGGCTGTGGTGTTTTTGTAGCGGAATTGGATGCGTCAGCTATTGATTTTGCCAAGCTGGATGCAACTATTAGAGATTATGTACCTAGTGGGCAGGATGTTCATCCTGAAGTTTCACCTACGCGCCAATTTATAGAATTTGAAGGAAGTCAATTTAAGGCGAGTGGTATAAAGGATGAGTATACCAATCTATCATTGGGTACACTTGGTGGAGGAAATCATTTCATCGAATTGGCAAAAGACGAAAACGATGTCCATTATTTATTAATTCATACCGGCTCTCGATATGTCGGCGCCAAAGTAGCTAACTGGCATCAAAAGAGAGCCTATGAAACATTACGTCGAGAGGATTTAACAGTAAAGATTGAGGAGCTGAAAGAACAGGGGCGTCACAAAGAAATACAAGCGATGATAAAGGCCTACAAAGAACAAAACCCTTTAATTCCCAAAGACTTAGCTTATTTAGAAGGCGAGTATTTTCATGATTATATGCATGATATGAAAATCGCGCAGCAATATGCACGAATGAATCGTTGGATCATTGCTGAAACAATAGCTCAGCATATGGGCTGGAATTTTAATGAAACCTTTGATACTATTCATAACTATATTGATACAGATACCATGACATTACGAAAGGGAGCAGTTCGTGCCAATAAAGGAGAAAAATTAGTCATTCCGATGAATATGAGAGATGGCTCGCTGATTTGTGTGGGAAAAGGAAACGAGGATTGGAATTTCTCAGCACCACATGGGGCAGGGCGAATGTACTCTAGACGAGCAGCTAAGGCGACATTAAATATGGCTGATTTTAAAGAAACAATGCAAGGTATATGGACAACATCTGTAAATGAGGAAACATTAGATGAGGCTCCTATGGCCTACAAGCCAATGATAGAGATTACATCGGCTATTGAAGAAACGGTGGATATAATCAAAGTTATTAAACCTGTTTATAATTTTAAAGCGAGTGAAGCAGCAATGCCCTATGATCGAAAAAAATAAATACCTTTCAAGATGTTAAATCACTCATTATACATCTATGACTGTCTATTAACATTATCCCTGTAATGGTATAAAATAGGCTTACAAAGATGAAATGGGTGGTTTTTTGGTATCTTCAAAAGATGTGGCAAAGTATGCAGGTGTTTCTCAAACAACTGTATCTAGAGTATTAAATACGCCTGAGTTAGTTAAGCCGAAAACAATTGAAAAGGTAATGAGGGCGATTGAAGAATTAAACTATATTCCAAATGATATAGCGAGATCACTTGTTCAGCAAAAAACAGGGACAATTACATTGATTTCAGGACCTTTACACAATCCTTTTTTTGTTGATACAACAACAGCAATTGTTAACTATGTCAATGCTCGGGGCTATAAAGTACATGTTTATTTTGGAACGGAGGATAACTTAGACACGATTTATAATTCTGTTTTAGAAACGAAGGCAGATGCGATTATTTTATCGTCAATGCTGTATACCGATCCTTTATTTTTTAAGTTAGAAAAATTAGGTATACCTTTTATTATGTTTAATCGTAAGCATCAAGAAAATAGACATTTTGTAGAGATAAATAATGTAGAAGCTGGATATATCGCGACAAATCATATTTTATCTTTAGGTCATCGAGATATTTGTTGGATTGGCGGGCCTCATGAAATGAGTACCTTTTATGGAAGGTATAAGGGCTTTCAAAAGGCTTTAGAGGATCATCAGATTGATGTAAAAGCGGTTCCGTCTTTTTTTACAAATACCAATAAAATTGATATTGAACGAGTTTTTGAAGAGATTGTGCAGCTTCCTAAGCGACCAACTGCTATTTGTGCTGCGACGGATGCTATAGCGATTGAAATATTAAATTTATGCTTAGCGCAGGGCTATAAGGTGCCAGGGGATTTTAACGTAATAGGTATAGATAATGTCGAGCTTAGTAAGCATCATTCTATCGCCTTAACAACAGTAGGCTTAGAATCAGAAAAAAACCTTGGATTTATGGCAATTGAAAAATTATTTGAGGTCATGGAGAAAAAAAGTACTTGCATACAGCAAACAGAATCTGTTAAACTTTTCCCAAGAAATACAACGTGTAAGAAAATAAACTGATAAAATGTCAGTTTGTTTTTTTACACCAAAATGGTTACGTATTCATTTCTTTATATTCAGAAATGAATACGTAACCATTCAAAGGAAGGAGTGATGAAGTCTTGAAAAGGGGCTTATGGATGAAAGGACAATGGCAAATGACAGACGAATTTATGGAGGTTCAAGCCCCCTATTCGAAAGAGGTAATTGCACAGTTTGCAATGGCAACTGAACAGGATGTACAGTTTGCCATTGAAAGTGCACAAGCAGCAGCCTCTGAAATGGCAGCCTTAACTGCGTTCCAACGAGCAGAAATTTTAGAGCATCTATCTAGATTATTTTTGGAAAATCGTGAGGAAGCAGCTAGTATTATTTCACTAGAATCAGCAAAGCCATTAAAGTATGCCTATGCTGAAATTGATCGTACGATTGAAACCTATAAATTTGCAGCAGAGGAAGCAAAACGATTATCTGGCGAAATGATTCCGATGGACGCTTCTAAAAATGGAGAAGGGCGCTTTGCTTATACAATCCGAGAACCAATAGGCGTCATTGCAGCTATTACACCATTTAATTTTCCACAAAATTTAGTAGCCCATAAAGTGGGACCAGCTTTAGCTGCGGGCAATACGATTGTGTTAAAGCCAGCTACTCAAACAGCTTTATCTGCCCATTTTCTAGCGAAATTATTGGCACAAACTAATTTACCAGCAGGAGCTTTTAATCTAGTGACTGGGCAAGGGAAATTAGTAGGAGATGTATTTTTAGCACATCCAAATGTAAAAATGATAACGTTTACGGGAAGTCCTGCTGTAGGTATTTCATTACGAAATCGTGCTGGTTTAAAAAAGGTAACATTAGAATTAGGCTCAAATGCAGGGGTGATTGTTGACGAAGGGGTTCAACTTGATCAGATTATGGACCGAATTGTAATGGGGGCATTTTCAAATCAAGGTCAGGTATGTATCTCATTACAACGGATATATGTAATGGAAAGCATGTTGCAAGCGTTTTTAGAAAAGCTAAGTGCAAAAGTAGCACAGCTTATTATTGGTGATCCTCTTGACCAAACAACGGATATAGCCATGATGATTTCAGAAACCGAACAACAACGGGCCCTTCAATGGATTGAAGAAGCGGTTGCTGAAGGGGCAAAAATAATATCTGGTGGCCATATTGATCATAATGTTCTACTGCCAACTGTGCTATCCAACGTATCATCCCATAGCAGAGTATCATGTGAAGAAATTTTTGCACCAGTTGTCATCGTGAATTCAGTGTCTACTATAGAGGAGGCAATAGAAGCTGTTAACGATTCTCATTATGGCTTACAGGCAGGTATTTTTACACCCTCTATAGAGACTGCATTTAAGGCTTCAAAGGCATTACAGGTAGGAGGTGTCCTAATCAATGATGTGCCGACCTATCGTGTAGATCATATGCCGTATGGTGGCGTAAAAGAAAGTGGCACAGGTCGTGAGGGCATTAAGTATGCAATCGAAGAAATGACAGAAATGAAGCTCATTATTTGGAATAACAATTAATCATGAATGGAGATGGGAAAAATGAAGATCATCAAACAACACCCAAAATTGTATGTAATGGACAATGGTACGATGCGAATGGATAAAAACTATATGATTGCTATGCATAATCCAGCAACTATCGATCATCCAAACCAGCCAAATGAATTTGTAGAATTTCCAGTATATACAGTGTTAATTGATCATCCAGAGGGCAAAATTTTATTTGATACTGCATGTAATCCAAACTCGATGGGACCTGAAGGGCGTTGGGGAGAATTTACGCAAAAAGCATTTCCTATTAATATGCCAGAAGAATGCTATTTACATCATCGTTTAGAAGAATTAAACGTTCGTCCTGAGGATATCAAATATGTAGTTGCTTCCCATCTGCATCTCGATCATGCAGGCTGCTTAGAACTGTTTACCAATGCGACGATTATTGTACAGGAAGATGAATTCAATGGAACACTCCAAACCTATGCAAGAAATGTAAAAGAAGGTGCTTATATTTGGGGTGACATTGATATGTGGATTAAAAATAATCTACAATGGCGCCTCATTAAACGCGGTGAGGACAACGTGAAGCTTGCGGAAGGGATTCAAGTATTGAATTTTGGCAGTGGCCATGCTTGGGGCATGCTTGGCCTTCATATTAATATGCCTGAAACGGGCGGTATAATTTTAGCTTCAGATGCCATTTACACAGCGGAAAGCTTTGGTCCACCTGTGAAGCCACCAGGAATTATTTATGATTCGGTTGGCTATAATTCTACCGTTGAACGAATTCGCCGACTTGCTAATGAAACGAATTCACAGGTTTGGTTTGGTCATGATCCTGTCCAGTTTAAATCATTTAGAAAATCGACGGAAGGTCACTATGAATAGATTGGAGTAGATCATTTATGCATAAATTAACCTTTACTCCTGTAAGTTATACAGGCTGGGGATGTTTACATCAGCTTCTACCTGAAGTAGAAAGATTTAAAGCTACCAATATTTTAATTGTCACAGATCCATTTTTAAAAGAACTAGGGTTAACAGATAAAATCGAACAACCTTTGCTTGCAAAAGGATATGCGACTACGATTTATACAGATATTGCCCCAGAACCACCGCTTGCTATTGGAGAAAAGCTAGTTGACTTTACTAGGAAATATCACTTTGATCTAGTCATCGGATTAGGTGGCGGAAGTGCTCTAGATTTAGCCAAGCTTGCTGCCGTTTTAGCAGTACATGATGGAAAAGTGGCAGATTACTTAAATTTAACAGGTACAAAAACACTCGAACAAAAAGGATTACCCAAAATTTTAATACCAACTACATCTGGAACAGGCTCTGAAGTGACAAATATTTCTGTGCTGTCGCTTGAAACAACAAAAGACGTTGTGACACATGACTATTTATTAGCAGATATTGCCATCGTAGACCCAGCGCTTACGATTTCATTACCACCAAAGGTAACGGCTGCAACGGGTGTAGATGCCTTAACACATGCAATTGAGGCATATGTTTCAGTCAACGCCAATGAGGTGACTGATGCCCTTGCACTACAGGCAATTCGCTTAATTAGTGGCTCCATTCGCACGGCTGTCCATGAAGGACAAAATAGGCAGGCTCGTTCAGATATGAGCTATGGTAGTTATTTAGCTGGCTTGGCCTTCTTCAATGCTGGAGTAGCAGGTGTGCATGCTCTAGCCTATCCATTAGGTGGTCAATTCCATATAGCTCATGGTGACTCCAATGCAGTGCTTTTACCATATGTCATGGGATATATTCGTCAAAGTTGTGAAAAACGTTTGAAGGATATTTTAGATGCAATGGGTATCTCATCTGCCTATTTATCGCAAGAAGAGGCTTCCTATAAATGTGTAGATGCATTACAACAACTGGTTCAAGATGTTAATATTCCTTCTACTTTAAAAGGGTTTCATATACCAGAAGATGCCTTAGAGCAATTAACGGACGATGCAACAAAGCAAACAAGAATATTAGCACGAAGTCCGATGCTACTAGAACGAGAAGATATCTATACGATTTATCGAGCTGCATTTGACGGAGAAATTCGAGAGCCTCACCAATCATAAAGAAGAAAAGAGAAACGTTGATTTTTGACGTTTCTCTTTTCTTATGAAGAAATCTAAAATTAAAATGAACGATATAGTCTTTTCAACTGTCTAATAAATAGAAAGGAGTGAGAAAGTTGGATGAACAAGCTTTTTTAAATTTACTAAAACAATATGAACAGACCATGTATCGTATGGCCTTTGCCTATTTAAAAAATGAGCATGATGCTATTGAGGCTGTTCAAGAAGCTACTTATCGAAGCTTAAAAAAGAAACATACATTAAAAGAATCAGCTTATTTTGGAACATGGCTTGTTCGAATTCTACTGAATGTTTGTCATGATATGCGTAATAAAAGTATGCGACTTCATTTGCAGGAAGATATTGAAATTGAAGAAAACGTACATACCCACGACCGCTTTGAAATGACGGATATCATTACCAAACTACCAAAGGAGCAACAGGAGCTTATTTTTCTAAAATATTTTCATGACTATAGAAATCAAGATATTGCTGCCATTCAAAATATACCAGAAGGTACTGTGAAATCTAGATTGCATTCGGCATTGAAAAAGCTAAGACTTTATTTTCAGGAGAAAGGGGAATTGTAGATGGAGAAGGAAGAAAAGTATGACTATGATACATTTGTCCAGGAATTAGCACAAATTCATGTTCCAAATGATCAACTAGCTGTGGCACGTATGGAAAGTGTTCGTCGCTATCGAAAAGAAAACCGCAAACGTCAGCAAATATGGAAAGGCATGGCTCTAACATGTGCACTTCTAATGATTTTTGTGGGATCTATCCGTTTATCTCCAGCTTTTGCTAGTGTCGTTAGTAATATTCCAGGTCTTGCACCACTTGTTCAGATGATTACGTATGATAAAGGTGTTGCTGATATTCTTGATCATCACTATTATGAGGAATTAGGGCAAACCCAAACCAAAAATGACTTATCGTTTACACTTCAGGGGGTAATTGCCGATGAAACCGGGATGATTTTACCCTATAAAATTTCTTCAGCAATGGATCTTAGTGATTCAGTTACTGAGAAAATAGAGCTTCGATTAAACGGTGAAGCAGTACATGCCCAAGTAGATTTTCACCGATATCGTGAGGAAAAAGTTTTTCAAATTGAAGACAATCTGATTGTTACATTCTTTGACCCAATAAATTATGAAAATGCCCAATTTGAATTATATATACAATTTGCGGATGAAAAACAAACTGAATTTACGTTTCCATTTGCACTTAAAAAGGGCATTGCGAAAGCAAAGATCTATGAATTGAATGAGAAAATGAGCTTCGAAGGACAGAATATTACGGTAAAGTCAGTCTCTATTTCACCAATTCGTACAGGTGTAACAATCGCACTTGACCCCAATAATGAGGAAAAAATTGTTGATTTCGATGATATACGTATTTTGGATGAAAAAGGGGAGGAATGGTCTGCAATCGATAGAGGTACAGTTGCTACAGGATCAGTGGATGAAGGAACAACGTACTATATGCAAAGTAATTACTTTAGAGAGCCCAAGAAGTTAACGTTATCTATTGGCAAAGTATTGATAGTACGAAAAGAACAGGATTATATAGATGTAGATTTTAATCAAAACAAAGTGGTATCCAAGCCATCTATTCCAGGGTTACAAGTTA
The DNA here is from genome assembly GCF_002455205.1 of Lysinibacillus sp. UBA6686. Taxonomy (NCBI): domain Bacteria; kingdom Bacillati; phylum Bacillota; class Bacilli; order Caryophanales; family Bacillaceae; genus Lysinibacillus; species Lysinibacillus sp. UBA6686. Next base: position 90,024 of record NZ_DKJS01000018.1, read on the forward strand.
AAGTAGAAAAACCAATGGTGACATTAAATATACCAACCTCAAGTTATATACAAGGATTTAATGGGAATGCAACAGATGCAAATGATTATGATGTAGACGCAGAAAGTGAAGATATAAATAGTAATAATGACTATCTGACTGAGCAAATTGAAATATTGAATCTAAATGGAGTTGCCAATCCAGTTCGTCTTTCTTTTATAACAGATGATCTCTATTTAGAGGGAACTCAAAAAGTGGATATTCCCTTGAAATAATATTTCCATATTTTCGAAAGAGAGAAACGTTCATTTTTGAGCGTTTCTTTTTTATATCAAAATCAATCAAGGTTCCTGAAATATATAGTAAATAATGGGTGATTAGTATATAATATTTATTATTTTTCAATATGTGGAGGAATTCTGATGAAACTGGTACTACAGCTAACAAGTATAATTTTATTTGTTGCAACTTTAATTTTTAGTTTATCTCCAATATCAAGTTTAAAGGAAAAAAGAGAGGATATGAAGTACTGGGGAAAAAAGGCGAATGGTACTAATAAGCCTCAAGAAGAAGAATTCGAGTTGTTGAATTAATAGGAGGAATAGAATGTTAGTTGATATAAATTGTCCAGTTGAATTGCTTGAGTATCAGTTATATAGAAGTAAAAAAACAGGTAAAGTTTATTGTTCATTTAGATTTAATAATATTTCAGAAAAAAGTATAAAAGGCTTTAAAGCCACTGTCTATTGTTATGATCAATTTGGTGAGCCAGTTGGGATGGAATCAAATAGCTTTGAATACACACAGCAGTTAACGGAATCAATAAAGCCCAACCAGTCATTTGATAACGGTGAAAAAATTCCATTAGATAATTTTCGCCATACAAGGAAAATGGATATAGTTATTCATAAAGTACTATTTAGTGATGAAACAACATGGACTAAACAGGAAACTGAATTAGAGGATATAGAACTAAAAGAAATTAACAGCCCCAAACAATTATCTTATGTTAAAGCACAGGAAGGAAATGATGCAAAATACTATTCACAAATAATAAATGATAAATGGTTATGTATATGTGGACGTCTAAATGTGGAGAATACAAAAACATGTAAGCGATGTAAAAGAGAAAAAGATCATATTCTATCAAATTACGGGAATGATAAAACGATAAATGAAAATATTACATTCTATGAAAAACAGATTGAAGATCATAAAAAGAAAGAACTAGCAGAAAAAGAACGTCAGCATAAAATATATAAGAAAAAAGTAAAGAAAGTCATTATGTATTGCTCGATGTTTATAAGTCTTTTATTGCTTATCGGTATAGCGGTTTTTGGCTTTATCACCAAGTTTACATTTTCGTGGAATAATTATCTTTTATTAAAAGATAAGAATAACTCTTTAATTGAGGCCGTTAAAATGGAAGATATAAAGAATATAGAATTTTTACTTAAAAACGGTGCAAAAGTTACTTTTATTAATAAAGACGGTGAAAATTCAGTAAGTGAAGCTATAAAATTACCAAATAAAAAAATTGCTATGTCCTTAATGAATAAAGAAATAGGAAGTATAAAGGTTGGTAAAGAAAGAAATACTCTTGCACATATTGCATCCATAAATAACCAATATGAAATACTAAAAGAGCTTCATCCATTTGGGGTTGATATGAATGTAAAAAATGAGCAAGGACACACGGTTCTATATTATGCAATGAAAATAGGGAACAGAGATATGATTGACTATCTTGTTAATGAAATTAAAGTGAATCTTCAAGAAGTGGACAATGAGGGAAATAATATAGTACAGGTAGCCCTATTACATCAGTTAAGCAATACAGAATTATTAAAGGACTTAGTGAACCTGGACCTTGATTTGAATAGAAAGAATGCAGCGGGTCAAAATACATATGAAACGGCTATTCTTACTCAAAATAAAGATATTGTTCAACTATTTATAGATAAAGGACTAAATCTCAATAAGGTTGATGAAAATGGAAATAATGCTATCCATGTTTTACTTAATCATAAAAAAGATGATATGACTTTCTTGTCTGAGCTAATAAAAAAGGGAACAGATCTAAATGGACTTAATAAGCAAGGTCAAACACCGTTATATTTAGCCATATTGAATGGAGATAAAAATACTGTTGAGGTACTAATAAAAAATAAGGCAAATCTAAATAGTGTAAATAGTAACGGGGAGTCAGCAGTGGAGATTGCTGAAAAGCATAACCAATCATTGGTGGAATTATTTGAACGGGATAAATTTATCATTAAGATCGATAAACAAAAAAATGTTTTTTTAGTAAATGGAATTACTTTAGGTTCTTCGAGAAAAGATGTAGTTAATAAGCTAGGAAACCCAGTTAAGAGGGAACAGTACATAACTGGAAATGGTGAAATAGACTGTAATATTTATTATTTGAAGGATAGTACTGGAAAAGATATAGAGACGCATTATTGTTCTTATATAGGTATAAGCGATACGATTGAATTTATTTCGTTTGATTTTTATTCTAAACAACAGAATGAAAAATGGTATAAAGATTTAGGGAAACCGTATAGCAATTTTGATGCGCCCTTATTTTACCTAAAGGGTACTGAACAACTATTGTTATTAAAACCGAACGAAGAAGTAGGATTTTTTGGTTATGCAGATGGCAATTTTTAGGTTCATCACCAAAAGATGTGGTTGACATTTTTAATTGTAATAGTAATTGACTGGAGCGGAGCCAGTGTGACTCCTAGGGGATTAAGCGTCCTGGATGAGACCCTGGAGCGAGCAGCGCGAGTGAAGCGGCTCATCGGACGCCCCTTGGAAAGCACACTGGCGGAGCGGAAGTCAATCACAAGTTATGGTGAAGAGCCAAAATTTTATCCGTATTAATTCAGCAAAAAAGTAAGCTACTAAGTTTCCATCAAAAACTTAGTAGCTTTTTGCATTTTCCAAATTAAATTTTCATTTAAAATAGGCTAAATGAAATTCTATGCCTCAGCATCAGGCGTAAATGTGCGTGTAGCTAATTCCGCATCTAGCATAAAGATAGCATTGGAGTCATTTTCAATACGTTCAATTTTACGAATTAGTGTGTCGAATGTTGATTCTTCCTCTACCTGCTCATCAATAAACCATTTTAAGAATGCCATTGTCGCATGCTCACGTTCATCTAAAGCGATGTCTGACAAATTGTAAATACGACGAGTCACTTCTTTTTCATGAGAAAGTGCCGTTTTGAAGGCATCTAAAATAGATTCGAAATGATTACCTGGGCTCTCAAAACCTTGGATGGTTGCACGGTAGCCCATATCACTTAGGAAATTATAAAATTTCATGGCATGGAAGCGTTCTTCCTCTGCCTGTACTAAAAAGAAATTGGCAAAGCCATCATAATCTTGGTCCGTACAGTACGCAGCCATCGCCATATAGGCATGTGCGGAGTAAAATTCAAAATTCATTTGATCATTTAATGCTGTGTGTAGTTTTTCAGATAACATAAAAGTTTTCCTCCCTTTGCAGTAAATACCTTCTGCTTTCTTCTAGTATACAGCGAAGAGAGGCAGACATACAAAAATTTAATTTTTCACAGTAATCCCTACAAAACTCAATTGATATTAGTTCTCAATTAGCATTTTTAATCAAATTCATATTGAAATACTAATGCTTTTTATAGGTGATTTTTTCAAATATTTTATTTTGTGTTTTTCTGTTGATTTTTGACACCCACTAAATAACCACCAAGGGCAATACCAACTAACACAATCCAGAAAGTTGCTTTCCATAAAGTGGAGTGAGGGAATTCATGTGGAATTACACCTAGTTTTTCATGTGCTAATGTTAGGACGGCTAGTTTTACACCAACCCAGCCAACAATTAGGAAGGCAGCTGTTTCAAGGGATGGGAATTTATCGAGCACACGTACAAACCAACGTGCTGCAAATCGCATCATAATCACACCGATAATTCCTCCTAGGAACATAACTGCAAATTGCCCTGCATTAATGCCGCCAATATCAAAATCTCCAATATGTGGTAACGTTACTGCAATAGCAACTGCTGCTAAAATCGAATCAACTGCAAAGGCGATATCAGCTAATTCTACTTTCATTACAGTCACCCAGAAGCCAGATTTCTTTTTAGGCTCTTCAATTTCTTCCGGATTTTGCGAGGCTTTCCGAGAATCATAAATATGCTTGATAGACATGAATAATAAATAGGCAGCACCTATAGCTTGAATTTGCCAGAAATTAACGAGTGTTGTGATAAGGAATAGAGCGGCAAAGCGGAAAATAAATGCACCCACTAATCCATATAATAATGCTTTCTGTTGCTGAGCCTTTGGTAAATGTTTAACCATTACAGCCATTACGACAGCGTTATCAGCAGCTAATAAACCCTCTAGTACAATTAATACAACGAGTACCCATGCGTATTCTAATAAAATTGCCTCCAAATTTGTTTCCTCCTTTAATCTTTTAATAGAAGTGAATGACTGCTTTTAACTTAGTCTTTCCCTATTTTAGGCAAAAGAAAAAGACCTATGCCTAAAAAATAGGCAAAGGTCTTGCTAAGCGATTAACTGTATGTATACAGAAAAAATATCTTATCATTTAAGATATGCCTTCACACCCGATGGCTAATAACCATGTAATGACGAATGTGAAATCAGATGGAGATTACTCACATCTGCTAGCTACTCCCCTTTGACAATAATGTCAAAAGCTATTCAATTCTTTATAATTAAATTATAGCATTTCTAAATTGAAATGCAAATAGAAATATGGAAATTTGGCGAAAAAATACTTTTGGAATGGTTTAAACAAGTGGTACTATTGGAGATAAGTGAAAATTTAACAGCTTGAGAGGGGAACATATGTATAAAAAGTTTTTTTCATATTACAAACCACATAAGCGACTGTTTGTTATCGATTTTTCAAGTGCCATTATTGTCGCCATTTTAGAACTTGCATTTCCATTAGCAGTACAATGGTTTATCGATGAGCTTTTACCTACGGGTGACTGGGGTATGATAGTCAAAGTTAGTGTATTATTACTGCTTGTCTATGTACTGAGCACAGTTCTTAACTTTATCGTCAATTATTTGGGGCATAAGCTAGGCATTAACATTGAAACAGATATGCGGAAAGAGCTCTTTACGCATGTTCAACGACAATCGTTTCGATTCTTTGATAATACAAAAACAGGACATATCATGAGTCGGATCACAAATGATTTATTTGATATTGGGGAGTTTGCACATCATGGGCCAGAAGATTTATTTATTGCGATAATGACGTTTGTTGGTGCATTTGCTATTATGTTTAATGTTAATCCAACGCTGGCTTTAATTGCAGCGATTATGGTGCCATTTTTAACATGGCTAGTAACGTTTAGTAATGTAAAAATGAATAATGCATGGAAAACTATGTATGGAAAAATTGCTGATGTCAATGGGCGTGTAGAGGATAGCGTATCTGGTGTACGTGTCGTTAAATCCTTTACAAATGAAGCGTTTGAAATTGAACGTTTTCAAGAGCAAAATGGCTTTTTCCGCTCTGCCAAATTGTATGCTTATAAAATTATGGCAGGGACACACTCTAGTATTTATATGATGACACGCTTATTAACGTTAGTTGTACTTGTTGTTGGGGCATGGCTAAGCTTTAATGGAAAACTTTCTTATGGAGAACTGGTAAGCTTTGTTTTATATACAAATGTTCTCATTAAGCCTATTGATAAAATTAGTGCATTATTAGAGCTATATCCAAAGGGAATGGCAGGTTTTAAACGTTTCCGTGAGTTAATTGAGCAAGACCCTGAAATTCAAGATCGGGATGGAGCAAAAAACGTTACACACCTTTACGGGGATATTTCATTTAATAATGTTCATTTTAATTATGATTCTTCAAAAACGGTATTATCGAATATTACATTTGATATACAAGCAGGGCAGACGATTGCCTTTGTAGGTCCATCGGGTGCAGGCAAAACGACGATTTGTTCCTTAATTCCGAGATTTTACGACGTAAGCAGTGGAGCTATTACAATTGATGGCATAGATATACGAAATATGACACAGTCTTCATTACGTTCACAAATTGGTATCGTTCAGCAGGATGTTTTCTTATTCACTGGAACGATTCGTGAAAATATTGCGTATGGAAGACTAGAAGCTAATGAGGAAGAAATTCAAGAGGCAGCTAGAAAAGCACATTTGGAGGACTTTATAGCAGAGTTGCCGGATGGCTATGAAACACAGATCGGGGAGCGAGGCTTGAAGCTTTCTGGTGGTCAAAAGCAACGAATTGCCATTGCACGAATGTTCCTTAAAAATCCACCAATTTTAATTTTAGATGAAGCAACCTCTGCTTTAGATACGGAAACAGAAATGATTATCCAGCAGTCGCTAACTGAGCTTGCAGAAAATCGAACAACCCTTGTGATTGCCCATCGATTAGCAACTATTCGCAATGCTGATCGTGTGCTTGTCGTTACACCAAATGGCATCGAAGAGGATGGTACTTATGATGAGCTAGTTGCGCAAAACGGTCTATTCGCTAAGCTACACCATATTCAGTTTCGCAAAGGTCAAGGTGAATCTATACAACCATATGTAGAAATCCCATAGATAAATAAATCTCCCCTTTTCCTAAATGGGGAGATTTATTATGAAGCAATAAGAAATGCCAAGACTATTGGGAACTTTCCTTTGTTTTCTTTTGCTTATTCGAAGAAGTTCGTGTGTAATCTTGTGGAGCCAATGCTTTATTACGTTCTGTATAGCCTTTTGGTGAAAGTCGGAAGATGGATTTTTTAATGGTAGACCAATTTAAATCTGTGGCAAGATTCATGTAAGAATAACCATAAATTCGAATGTTACATAAGTACAAAAGTGTCAAGTATAGAGAGATAAAAAATCCAAATAAACCCAAAAATCCACTAGCAAGAATAAAAATGACACGTAATAAGCTGATTGTTGTGACTAGGGATTGGTTCACTAATGTAAATGAAGCAATTGTAGAGATGGCAATGATCACAATCATTTCTGGACTTGTTACACCAGCACGGATGGCTGCATCCCCAATAATTAATCCACCTACAACACTTATCGTTCCTCCAATAACAGAGGGGAGCCGTAAACCAGCTTCACGGAATAATTCGAACATGAGTAGCATAAGTAGCATTTCAAGTGAAGAGGGGAGCGGTAGCCCTGTTTTCGCTTGGACAACTGTTGCTAAAAGCTGCAATGGTAGCTGATTTTGATGGTAGGTTGTCAAGGCTAACCAAAATGCTGGCAACAATAAGCCAATTAAAATACCGGATATCCTTAATAAACGTTCAACAGAACTAAAGATAATAGGGTATTCATTATCCTCAGCTGATTTTAACAATAGAAATAAATTTACAGGTGTGATAACAGCATATGCTACACCATCAACGAATATAAGAAAACGCCCCCTGATTAAAGCTTGAATGGCATAATCAGGACGTCCTGTATAATCAAATTTTGGGAAAAGCTTAGAGTTTTTATTAATACGTTCCATTAATAAATCCCCACTGAACACTATATCTGTATCAACAGATGCTAATTGCTTTTTAATGCCGTGTAAAATATCCATATCGACAATATCATCAAAATAAAGAATGGCCACGGTTGTTTTTGATCGTTTACCTAACTCTACTTTTTCGACACAAAAAGAATTAGTCGGTAATCGTTTTCGCAAAAGTGCTATGTTGACACGTATATCTTCAATGAAATTATCACGAGGTCCCTTTACAAGAACCTCCATTCTCGTTTCTTCAGGATTTCGATTAGGCTTTTTTGCAATATTACTCGCATATAACAATTCCTCTTCCTCAAAATAAAGCAGAAGAGACCCCGTATAGACAAATGTAATAGCCTCTTCTTTGTCCTTAACCTTTTGCAGTGAAGGGATATGGAGTTCCTTTTCAATATTTTCTTCCAGCGGAGCATCTGTTAAATGATCAAAGAGATATTGAACGCGCTTTATAATGACTTCATTGAGTAACTGCTGGTCGATCATTGAATCACAGGTAACGAAATGTACTTTGTGTTGATTAAATGTATATTCCTGAAATTGAATATCAGCAGATTTTTGAAACAATTTTTTTAAGGTGCTCAGGTCTATAGCCTTCTCCTGCTGAGGCATTATGATTCACCACTTTCCATTTCTTGTTTGTCAGATTTCCCCTTTTTTGAGGATTTATCTGAAAAGACTGCTGCTAGGACGAGAAGAACGGAGATTGCAAAAAAGAAAATAACAGTAGTTGTTAATATATAGTTCCCTTTCACCTTTAAAAATATGTTTTCATTCAAAATAATTAATGGTAAACAAATAATGAAAAATGGCGGAGCAATCATTCTCCATATTTGCTTTGGCTTACTAGTCATTTTTAATAAATCAGCCACTATATATAACATAAAGCTAACCCTTATAAATGTTCCAGTAAGCCACTGATAAATTGAGAAAAAGTCCATATGCTCTATATAGCGACCTATCGAAACTAATCCCCATTCCTCATAGGCAGGGTATCTTTGCTTAGCGGCTTCTACTGGGCCAAATTCTGTAATTGCACCTATAAGAGGTCCTAATGTAAGCCCCATTAAAATGAAAAGCATGATGCCAAAGTGATACCAGCGGATACGATCTTTATATTGATGCTGAAGAAATAACAACATCAATAGCTCGATAAATCCTGATGCTGGATAGATCATCCCCTTTAGAACAGGTGAAAAGCCATGCTCAAAAAAGGGAAGTAATAAATGATATTCCTTCACCTGAATATTGGTAAATGCTACAAAGAATCCAAAAACTACTACTCCAAACAATACAAAAACATTTAAAATAACGATCGTCTGTAGACTTGTTGTGACAAGTAAAATACAAAGAATTGTATAAATAAATAGCAAAATGATAACTGGTGTTTGTGGTAAAAACGTAGTGTTCACCCATTGTAGCGTTTCAACCATCGTAAAGGCTGCTAAAATAATCAAATAGATAGCAATACAATAAATAACAATTGTTGAGCCTGTTTTTCCAATAGATCCATCTAACCAATCTCTTATAGGTTTTTGTTTTGACTTTGATTGAATATAAACTAACAAAAATAGCCAAAAGAATATAATTACCGCAGCTATTAACACAGAAGCCCAGCCATCTCTTTTTGCAACGTCAAGTAGCGGTGGAATAATCGTCACATGGTTTTTTAAACCAATAACAGTCATGGATAAGAAAATAACATGTAAAATACTAATTGATCCTACATTCTTCATATGAAAACCCTCTATCGTTAATTGATACCATTCAGTTTTGACAAAAAGTGAGCGGTTTATAAGTATGTTGACATTAACCCAAAAGGAGAGTATTAAATGATTCAAGCCATAGAAAATGCGAGGAACTGACGTATATACATCAGTTTCCTCGCATCTTGAACTTTTTATGTTTAGTGAATATATTGCATACTTACAAGATCATTCTTTAACACATCTGTTGGGATTTCGAATTCAACAACACCCATATAACCAGGAGCAACTTCATATTTATCGAAGGAAATGACAAGCTTCCCTTTATCTGAAATATAGAATTGTTGTTCAGTATTAATTGTTTTAAATTCTTCAAAAAGCTCCTTGTCAGGAATGCCTCCTCCTTTTACCCAGAACACTTTATCTGAGTCAGAAGCAGCTTGTTTACGCATCTGCTCAATAATGTTTTGACTGATAGTTTTAATATAACTATCGTCTTTAAAGAGCATTGGAAGTGTAATTAAAATTTCATTTTCTTTATCAATCGTATCATAGTGCATAACTGTAGAAGACGATCCAACTGTATTTACGATATAACGTCCAATTGATAAGATTTGGTCATTGTCAGTTTTAATGTCATAGCCGCTATCTACTCCTAAATGACCACCTCCATTTGCCTTTAAATCTCCGACCTCGGCGATGAAGTTATCGTAGAGGGCTTTTCCCTCTGCACGGTATTTTTCATTTAAAGTAATAGCAAGCTTTTGATTTTCAAGGTTTTCAATAGAAGGCACCTTAATGTTTGCATCGTAAGTGTCCTCAGCTACTTCATATTCCGTCCATGTTAAAACCTTCACGACACTGCCAACTACAGGGATTTCAGAAAGTGTACGTGCCATTGCAGGACTGACATTTAAACCTGCAGTAAAAAGCATAGCGGCCGCTGTTGAACCAAGTAACCATTGCGGTGCTCGTTTTTTTCTCTTCTTTTTCCCTTGTTGTAGTGCATGTTCAACTACAAAATCAAGCTCCTTTGGAATGGGTACTTTTTTATATTGCTTTTCTAGTTCTTTTAATTTTTCATCCATGTGCTGTTTCTCCCTTCACATCTTGCAATTGTATTTTCAGAAGTTTTAGTGCTTTATAAAGACGCGATTTGGCTGTACTCAGCTTTATGTTAAGGATAGTGGCAACATCAGCGAGCTTTAAATCTTCAAAATAGTGTAAAATGACAACTTCACGATACATTTGAGGTAACTCGTCTAATGCATGCTCTAAGTCCACATTTTCATAGACGTCCTCCTGAGCCGGTGTTAAATATTGCAATGTATCATCATCTGTCACTTGTAAGCNNTTTATGCTTACGTAAAAAATCTATGGCTGTCCGTACGACAATCTTATAAAACCAGCTTTTCATATACTCGATATTTTCGAGTCGGTGGAGCGAAAGCATGGCTTTTTGGATACTGTCCTGTACGACATCTAGTGCGTCCTGTTCATTTTTTGTATAGCTATACGCGAGCAAATAAAACCGCTCTTTTTGTTCACGAATGAATTGGACAAACACCTCTTCATGTTGAAATGCATTTCTTGTTTTCATGTCCAAAGAAGCTCCTTTTTAACATTTTCAAATTGTATACAACTACTAGACGTATGGGGAAACAAAAAAAGTTGATGAAATGATAAAACTTACCTTCATATAAGATAAGTTTTATCATTTCATCGTAGCTACATACTTCATAAGGTAGTCTTCAATCAATCTAATAGTTACCATAAAATAAGCGATTACGTAAAGAGGATAGCATAGTCATAATTTAGTTATCCAACGTATATAAACATAAGGAGGGCATACTCTTGCCTAGCATAATTACCTATCATTCATGATTTATCATAACGAAATGAGAGTTGCCAGTAACTATCAGTCAGCTTGATAGTATAGTATGTTAGCATTATGTTTCTATTGCATTTCTACAAAAAGTGAAAATATTCTATTTTAAGTATCTGTTTTCGTGTATTATGTAGATAATAATGTTTTTTACGTAAAGGGGACGTGATGACATTTGAGTTTAACAAATCATCTCAGAGTGTTTATTTGTGTAGTGTTTATGGGGGTATTGGTGGGATATGTTTTTAATGCCAAAAAGGATATAACAGACAATGAATATATTGAAGTCGTAAAAGAAGGCTATTTGTCCAATTTTTCAGATGTCACGGTTCGCAATGCTTTTAATTATGCGTTTTTTGAACCATATTGGCGATATTATGAGGCAAAAACGGGGGAGCATGTTGTCGAATTATCAGGTGATATTACGTTTCAAGGGAAAAAAGGACATGCCATCTTACAATTTGTTGTAGATGAACAAAACATGGCGTTTTCTGCACATGCGATGAAGTTTAATGATGAAGTGTTAAGTGTTGAGCAAAAAAATAATTTGATTGGCATGGTTTATAAGACTTGGCAGATGAAGCAGCTTGCATATCAATAAGCTTTTTTGTTTTATAAAAAATGCATCCTATATTACAGTAGAAGGGGGAGCCTACAGAGAGAGAGGATGTTTTCAATGAAGTTAAGTATTTTAGATCAAATGCCTATACCTAAAGGTCACACGGCTGAGGAGGCATTTCAACGTACAGAACAATTGGCACTTTTAGGTGAGTCGCTCGGCTATCATCGTATGTGGCTGGCAGAACACCATAATAGTAACTCGTTGGCAAGCTCTGCTCCAGAAGTGACAGCCGCTTTTTTAGCTGCGAAAACGAAACGCCTTCGTATTGGTACGGGTGGAGTAATGATGATGCACTATTCACCCTATAAGCTAGCTGAGGTCTTTAAAACATTAAGCGGCTTGGCACCAAATCGTATTGACTTTGGCGTTGGCAGAGCCCCTGGTGGCGATCATGCCGCTATTTATGCATTAGCAGAAGGGCGAAGACAGCGTTTTACGGAGCAATATGACAAGCTTGAAATTGTATTAAAATTGATGAATAACCAAAAAACGGGAGAGTATGTTTATGATCAGGTCATAGCAGCACCCGTCGATATTCAGTTACCTGAGGCATGGTTGCTTGGCTCTAGCGGACAAAGTGCTATGCAGGCAGGACAGCTTGGTGTGGGCTATTCCTATGCTCAATTTTTTACAGGCAATATGTCCAAGGATATTTTCGATTCTTATAGAGCTTACTTTACTCCTTCTTATTACATGGAAAAACCTCAAATTATCGTTACCTATGCTGCAACTGTTGCAGATACCTTAGAGGAAGCAGAATATTTGGCTAAGCCTATAGATATTACTCGGTTGCACTTGATGAAAGGGCAAATTATCCAAGGTATGTCACCTGAGGAGGCGAAGGATTTCCCGCTGACAGAAATGGATCAAATGTCAATAGCGAATAATCGCAAAGCTAATCTTGTAGGAACGCCCAAGGATATCGCTGACTTTTTAGTAGCAGAGCAAGAGCATTATGGCTTTGACGAAGTTATGCTGAACTGCAATCAATATGCACAAAAAAGCCGCATGAATTGTTATAAGCTACTTGCAAAAGAGTTATTATAGAATCAAAATGTCCAATGCATGATGTTGATTTCTGCATTGGACATTTTTTTATATTTTAGCTGAGCCACTAACAAACTCTGTTTCTTTATAATACATATTTTTAACAAGCACATTTGGTCCTAAGCATTTTACTGCAGGACAATGACAGTTAAGAGATTTTGCTAAATCCGTGGCCATCCATTTTTCAAAAATAGCTGGTAGTTCATCATTCACAATATTGCCAAGTGCTGGTGTATCGCCAAAGTCTGTGACAATAACATCACCTGTGAAAATATTAATATTTAAGCGAGAGCGACCATCGGGATCATTACGCATCGTTACATTTTTTGCTGCTCTTAGTCGTTTTAAAAGCAGTTGATCTTCATCATTCATACTGCATGGATAAAAAGGTAGGGTACCAAAGAGCATCCATGTGTTTTCATCTCGAACATCCAGCAGATGATGAATCGCATCACGAGTTTCCTTTAGTGATAAAGAGGTGAGGGCGCTGGCAAAATCAGATGGGTACATAGGGTGCACCTCATGACGTGCACATTTCATCTCATGAATAATTTGTTGATGAATATGTTCAAGATAGGGTAGCGTTTTTTTGTTTAACATCGTTTCAGCAGATACCATGACACCATGCTCAGCAAGCATTTTAGAGTTATCAATCATGCGTTGGAATAATGCTGCACGCTGTTCATAAGTTGGTTTTCTCTCCATCATCGCAAAGCCAGTTTCGACAAATTCATCAATAGTACCCCAGTTATGGGAAATATGTAGCACATCTAAATAAGGTGCAATCAATAAGTAACGTTCTGGTTCCAATGTTAAGTTGGAGTTAATTTGAGTACGTACCCCTCGTTCATGTGCATATTTTAAAAGCGGCAATACATAATTTTGGACAGATTTTTTACTCATCATCGGTTCGCCACCTGTTATGCTGAGTGTTTTTAAATGTGGAATTTCCTCTAGGCGTTTTATGATTAACTCCATTGGTAATGCCTCAGGATCTTTTGTTTGCAATGTATAGCCAACTGCGCAATGGGCACAGCGCATATTACATAGAGTTGTTGTAGTAAATTCAATATTAGATAGGGTCATTTGCCCATGTTGTTCAACATCTAAATACGCTTCCCATGGATCAAAGGTAGGCGTAATTTTTTGTAAGGTCGTCATAATTCGTACATCTTCCTTTCTAGCAATCTATTGTCTCATATTCGTTGCTATTTTCAAATATGAAATTATCGAAAGGGCTATTTTTAGGATAATTTTCGCCTTCACTTAGTGAATGATTTTGTTCTTTAAACCAAATATTGGATAAAGAAAAACGATTTTGCTGTTATTTTTTTAGAAAAACGTTATGATAGAAAGAACGAAATGGTAACATAGCACCAAAGAAAGTAGGATGTAACATGACAAAGTATGAAACTTTATTGTTTGATGTAGATGACACCTTATTAGATTTTGATATTGCTGAAAATGCAGCACTTGATCATCTATTTAAGCAGGAAAATATCGCAGCAACTCCAACATTGGTTACACGGTATAAAGAAATAAATGAATCTATGTGGCGTGCTTTTGAACGCGGTGAGGTGGCTAAAGATACACTCCACAATACGCGATTTTCCATTGCATTAAAGGAATTCGGCTATGATGTTGATGGAAGCTATTTTGAAGCAATCTTTCAAAAATATTTGAAGGAGGCACATCATTATGTTGATGGTGCCTATGAAGTCATTGAGCAGCTAGCTAATCATTATGATTTATATGTTGTTTCTAATGGTAAAACAGACACTCAAAATAAACGATTACAGGATGCACAACTTGCTCAATTTTTTAAAGGTATCTTTATTTCAGAGCAAACTGGCTTTCAGAAACCTATGCCAGCCTTTTTTGACTACGTTTTTGAACGCATTGATGGATTACAAAAGAGTAAAACATTAATCATTGGAGATTCATTAACATCTGATATTAAAGGCGGATTACAAGCAGGCATTGATACATGCTGGTTTAATATACGTCATATTGACAATACAAGTACAATTCAACCGCATTATGAAATAAAAAAGCTACACGAGCTACATATTCTATTAGATAACAAAATAACACTTTTATAGATATATGCTCACTACACTTCAACCATTTGTAAATTGAAGTGTAGTTTTTGATTGGAAAATTTCTAGGACTAGAGATCTGATGGAGTATGTGCTAAAAATACTATATTTTTACAAAGTGGATTCCAGTATGATAGTTTTAGATGAAAGGAAAGGAGAAGCAATATGAAAGGAAAAATTAGAACGGGAGTACTAGTAGGAATACTTAGTATTTCATTGGTAACTCCTTTGCAAGCACATGCCTATCAAGAGCCCACGGATTATGTACATATGAAAACATCCAATATGATCGTTTACTCTGCCTATGGTGCCAAAATTAATGCCTCTGAAAAGGGCGATACGTTTAGTATTAAAGCCACTATCGTCAATAACCGCCAGCCCCTAGAAATTGAAATTTTCAAGAATGGAAAGGATGGAATTTTAAAACAGGTGGCTAAAAAAGGGGTAATGGAGCCTGTTGCTTATCGAGACTTAGGAGATCGGGTAATTGCCACAATTCATAATAGTGCGGAATTAAAATTTGTAAATCCACAGCCAATTTACTTTCGAGATACAGATAATTCGGTGTATAGTTCGTATATTTCGACATTAGCAGAACGGGGTATTGTCCAAGGTAGAACAGCAGATTATTTTGGCGTTAATGATTCTTTAACGCGTGCACAATTTAGTGCATTACTAGCTCGTGCATTCAGTTTTCAGCCAGTTCAAGCAACCCAATTTAAAGATATTAATGCCAAGAAATCCTGGTATGGGGGCTATGTTGGAGCATTACATTCTTTAGGAATTATCAAAGGAAAATCTCAGAATTTATTTGATCCTAATGGGAAAATTACACGACAACAGGCAATATTAATGCTTGGCCGAACTTTGGATGCGGTAGATTTTGTTCAAGAAAAATTTGTGTCTTTACCTTATCAAGATAGCTTCGATCTACAGGAGGAAGCTTTGCACCATACGCAAACCTTATATGCAATCGGAGCTTTAAATGACAATATGAATTTATTACCAAATCAGATGATTTCACGAGGTGAGTTTGCTAAAATGCTAGCGGTATCTTTAGAAGCTGCTGGAAGGTTGTAATAATGAACAGTAAGTCGAGGACATGATGTCTCTCGACTTTTTAATTAGTTAGACTTAGTTGTTTCGCCTCGAAGTTTGATAATGGGACTGAATGTAAATGTATATTGGTATAAAAAACATAACAACAGGCAAACCTTTTATGAGACTAGTTTCCATGAAAGGGGAAATTGACGATGACTACGGTTTTAACAGCAAATAAACGTGAAAAAGGAAGTCGCTCATCATTAACGCAGCTTAGACAGAACGGTGCTATTCCGGGTGTGGTCTATGGCTATCAAATGGAGCCAACAACCATCACTGTGGATGCTAGAGCATTTGCCAAAATACTAGCTACGTTCGGAAATAAAAGTGTCTTTCATTTAGATATGGATGGCAGGCAGATTAATGCGGTATTAACGGAAGTGCAACGCTGTGCGCTTAAGGGCAATGTAAAACATGTGGATTTTAAATCCATCAATATGTCTGAGGAGCTTGAGGTAGATATTCCAGTGACAGTGGTTGGACATGCCGCAGGAGTTGCTGATGGAGGATTTCTTTTACAGCCTAATCGTGAGGTACGTATAAAGGTGAAGCCAACAGAAATTCCTGAATCTATCGAGGTAGATGTCACTAATTTAGCGATTGGGACTTCTCTCTATGTTGGAGATATCCGTCAGCAGTTTTCTTTTGATATCTTACAGGAGGATGATTATACATTAGTGACAATCACACCGCCTGCTGCTGAAAATGAACAAGAAGATGATACAGTGGATGATACACCTGAAGTGATAGAAGCGACAGGACAAAATACTGCTGAACCAAGAGAATAGCGCAAAAGAGGAGCCATCTTACATGCGGTAAGTGGCTCCTTGCAGTTTATTGTATAAACTGCTGTATAGATTTACGATAACGGAAATACATGACTAGGTACATAGCAAAGGCTACTAAAAATAGCCATGGAGGGATAAAACGCATAAGGGCAAAGGGTGTTTCAAATAAAAAAGCAAAAAGGAAAGCAAAACCTTCTTTATCCCATAAACCTGGCGTAAAATAAGCATCTTTTATATGGAGAAACTTAGAAAAGTTGCCATTGTTATAAAAAATCATAAACCATATAAAAGTGAGT
Source organism: Lysinibacillus sp. UBA6686 (assembly GCF_002455205.1). NCBI lineage: Bacteria > Bacillati > Bacillota > Bacilli > Caryophanales > Bacillaceae > Lysinibacillus > Lysinibacillus sp. UBA6686. Next base: position 107,106 of record NZ_DKJS01000018.1, read on the forward strand.
ATCGCCCAATTGCTGGAATGCTTCATTAATCGTTTATATTTTGCGATTTGGGAATCATTATCAGAAAATAATTGATCATTATCATCTTTTCTTTTTAACCAATAAAAAGTACCATCATATGATTTTTCTTTTAATGCTTGCCATCCAAAATCCTCATATAACTGTTTATAGTTTGTTCGGTCTTCTTTCCGAAGATCTTGCTGACAATCAATGCGGATAACCTGCTCAAGATCAGTCGTATTTTTAAATGTATAAAAACCAGTAGAATTTATTTTTGTACAAACCCATCCTTTGGACAGCATATCATTTAACCATTGCTCTTCCTTATCGATATCAAAAAAGATTTTAAACTTTTTCATATCCATCAGCCTCCTCATATAAAGATAAAATTCGCTGTAATCTTTGTTGCTCGGCTGCTAATATTTTTAGTCCCTCAGCCGTTGTTTGGTAAACCTTACGTCTCGTGTCCTGTGTCTCAACAGGAGAAATCCAATGATATTTCAATAGATTTTCAATTGCACCATACATAGTGCCTGCAGCAATTCTTACACTCCCAGCGCTCATTTCCTCGATTTTTTGCATCATTGCATAGCCATGTAATGGTTCACGTAAGGCGAGTAGAATGTAATGCATGGTTTCAGATAAAGGGAGTAATTTATGTTTTTTCACAAGTTCACCTCTTATACAGTTTAACTATATAGTTTGATTATATATAGTTGAACTGTATATTGCAACTGAATAAAAAAGACAATGCACTTTTTGGCATTGTCGTCTTGAAAGCTTATACTACGGCGCTTTTCACGCCAGTCCATCTCATAAATAATCTTTCATTATAAGTTAAAGCAAATTGTACGATTGGTCCGAGTCCAAAAGCCATCAGCAGAGTACCAATACCAATGGGACCACCTAGTAAAAAGCCAATCACAGCAACCGTTACTTCCATAGTTGTTCGGGAGCGTGTGACACTCCAGCCTAGTTTATGAACCATAAGTAACATGAGCGTATCCCGAGGGCCAATGCCTAAATTTGCTACCATATACATACCGCAGCCCCAGCCCAATAAGACTAGTCCTGTTAGGTAGGAAATGAGCTGCATCCAAAAACCATCGATGTCAGGCAGCCAGTAGTTAAAAATATCGATAAAAATGCCTGCTAAAAACATATCGATAAAGGTTCCTGGTAATGGGAATTTTTTCGTAATAGCCATATCAAAGGCTAAGATTGCAAGTCCTAATAAGATGGACCAAGTGCCAATCGATAACCCAATTGATTTTGTTAAGCCGATGTGTAGTACATCCCAAGAGCCAACACCAAAGAGTTGACCTTTAATAGTTAGTGTAATACCAAAAGAAAGCACAATAATGCCTGTTATGAAAAACAAACAGCGCATAAAAAAAGCTTGTTTCATTTTTTAACCCTCATTCATCCGGAATTTCCTTTTGTCTATCAAATTATTATAGCAATGGATTTTCAAAATGTCCGAAGATAGTCATTTCACATTTTTCAAAAAAAACGGTTTATCTTTATCGTGAGAGGGCAAAATAGATGAAGTAGATGAAAGGATGGGATGAAATGACTTCTGTACGTGAAGAAATTTTAGAAGTTTTGAATCGTGAAAAAATAGGAACAATGGCAACGGTGGAAAATGGTAAACCCTACTCGCGCTATATGACGTTTCAACATGAAGATTTTGTATTATATACGGTGACAAATAAACATTCTGAGAAAATGGAAGAGCTTCGCAAAAATCCATATACCCATATATTATATGGCTACGAAAACGGAGGCTTTGGTGATACGTATGTTGAAATAGAGGGTAAACTCACAGAAGTACACGAGGAAGGCATTAAAAATAAAATAGCAGAATTTTTTACAAGTATTTTTGTTGGCAATCAAGACGAAATGGTAACACTTAAAATCGAACCTATTCGCATGCGCTTAATGAATAAAAAAGGGCAGCCTCCAAAAGAGCTAGAATTTACAAACGACCATGAATAATTGGTCGTTTTTATGTGCCTAAAAGCCAAGCATTTCCTTAAATCAAAAAAGCAATAAAATTTATGAATTCAACCGTTGAATGAACGAAAATCAAGATATAAGTGGAAAAGGGAATATACATATATAACATCCAAAAAGAAATAATTATCTATTCCTTAAAATTTTACATAAAGACACTTGCAAGAAACAGTTAAGTATAGTTAACTTAACTAAAAGGGAATAGGAGTTGAGAATATTGAGGTTGTTTGAAGGGATTTTAATTGTAGTTCATATTTTTTGGCTTTTTTCTTTTTTCTTTTTTATTTAGATTCGATGCAAAAATAAAAAGGATAATTAATGTTATTACACTAATTTTTTTGGTTGTTCATTTGGGGTTTGAAGGTTATAGATGGCAAATGGGGTTAACCTATATATTATTTATTCTTTTAACTGCTTTCACCATAAAGCCATTTAACGAAGAAAAGGTTACACTTGTAAGCGCGAATAATAAACGGAAGGTCAAAAAGCTTTTATACATATTTTTTATTCTAATTTATATGTTCAGTAGCCTTGGTTTAGTCACTATCATGCCTGTATTTCAACTTCCAAAGCCTACAGGTCCTTTTGAAGTTGGAATGAATTCAAGGCATTTAATAGATGACTCCAGACATGACTCGAAACAAAAAGCTCGGGAATTAATGATACAAATATGGTATCCAGCTGAATTGGAAAATAATTCAAAGGATATTCAATATGAATCCTTTCCTTACGAAGAATGGTCGGGCACGCTGGAATTTATTTTTTCAGTGCCGCGCTATCTATTTGAGTATTTAAAATACGGTCAAACTAATAGTATAAAAGATATAGCGGTATCCAATAAAGAAGATAAATATCCCGTTCTATTATTTTCTCACGGATTTGGTAGTACTAGAATGCAAAGTATTTCTCAAATGGAGGAATTGGCAAGTCATGGCTATATTGTTGTCAGCGTTGACCATACGAATGATGCAGCCTATACAAAATTCCCAGATGGACAGGAAGTTATGAATCAAGCAGACGCATATTCTTATTCATATAATATTGAAGATGAGAAAGATGTAAAAACGAGATCAAAAGATATGAGCTATGTGCTCAATCAATTAACAATGTTAAATGGTAATGACCCTCAAAGCTTGTTTACTGGAAAGATAGATATGGACAAAATTGGAATATTTGGTCATTCATATGGAGGTTCAACAGCTGCCCAAGCATTGTTGGATGATAGCAGGATTTCGGCAGGAATCAACATAGATGGACCATTGCATGAACCAGTGGCTAGCTCAGGATTTGAACAACCATTTATGTTTATTTTAAATGAAGATTATCTTTACTTATCAGACGAAGAAATTCAATACACGAATATCACCCCAGAGGAATTTCAAAAGTATCATGATAAAATCACGGATCTTGCAGATTTTCACTATAGAGAGGGAATAAAGGGAGATACTTTTATGCTTACATTTATAGCAGGAGATCATTATACCTTTACGGATTTTCCTTATCTCTCTCCATTGTTATCATGGAATATTGACGTTAATCAATTTCATCAAGTAATGAATGGGTATATTTTGGCTTTCTTTGATCACTATGTGAAAGATAAAGAGCTTGATCCATTACTGAGGAAAGAGGAAAAAGAAGATAAGTTTTATTATTTTAACACTAATATGAAACATCATTGATAGAACATGGGACTAAATTATTTCATTAGATATAAAAAAACGACCCAAAAGCTAGTTGCTTTTGGGTCGTTGTTAAATTATAAAACACGATTTTTTAACTTCTGATTCAATATTTTTGCTTGGGCTAAAGCCTGTGAATCGTTTGCGATTTCTCCAGGCTTATTGCCATTCCCAATAATATAGGAAGAAAAAGGAATTCTTAGGAAATCGAAAATATAATGGAATTGCTGAATCATCGGAAGCCCCTTAATATTGGGAGCATCTCCACCAACGGCAAGGACGATTGCCTCTGTCGTCTGAAGCTTTTCCTTGAGCTGTGGGAAACGTTCATCACGAATGGCATGGCTTAAGCGATCTATCATATTTTTCATGATGCCTGACATGCTGTACCAATAAATGGGTGTTGCGAAAATAACAATATCACTAGTAAGAAATGCTTGAATAATTTGATCATAGTCATCATCTACAAACTGAAAGCCGTTGTCGTCATGACGTAAATCGTGAATAGGCTTAATCGTTATATTTTTTAAATCTATTTTTTGATGTGGAATATCTGCTAATACATAATCAGCTAGCTGTTCACTATTACTAGCGATTCGGGAGCTCCCGATAAAAGCAGTAATGTTCATAAAAATCCTCCTCTATCTTTCAGGTTATAACTAGTGTAAACTTAATTTAATTATCGATAAAGCTGAATGTTTCGATAAAATATATCGAAAAAAACGATTTAGGGGTGTTTGTAATGGATTTAAAACAGCTACAAACGTTTTTAACCGCTGCAGAAACATTAAGTTTTACACAGACAGCACAGTTACTTGATTATGCTCAGTCTAGTATTACAGCACAAATTAAATCACTTGAAGAGGAGCTCGGGGTAATTCTTTTTGAGAGGCTTGGCAAGCGTGTCACTCTTACGGATGAGGGCAAGCGATTACAACAGTATGCCCAAAAAATGCTGGAGTTAAATAGCGAAATGAAAAAGGCAGTATCCAATGAACAAGCACAAGTGGTGTTAAAAATTGGCGCACAGGAAAGTCAGTGTGTTTACCGTCTTCCAAGTATTTTACAGCAATATCAGAAAGCGTATCCACAAGTAAAAATCATTTTTAAGCCGGTCCATACAACTGAAGTTGCCAAAGATCTATTACAGTCTGGAAATCTCGATGTAGCCTTTATTTCTGATGCTTATAAGGAAACACCTATGTTGTATCGTGAGCGACTTATCCAGGAACAAATAATTTTTGTAAGTGCACCAACTAGCATAAAGAGCCATACACTATCAGCGCAACAATTATCAGCAGAGACAATGCTTCTAACTGAAAATGGGTGCTCTTATCGCAATCAATTAGAAGCACAACTACAGCAAGAGGGGTTGCTGTCATTACAAATGATTGAATTTGCAAGTATTGAAGCGATTAAACAATGTGTGATGGCAGGATTAGGTATTACATTTTTACCAAAAATGGTAGTGGAGAAAGAACTAGAGAATGGACAGTTAATCGAATTACAGTCTTCGTTCAATATAAAGCCCATTTACACGGATATTGCTTGGCATAAAGATAAGCATATTCAGCCGTACCTTAGTGATTTCATAGAGAGTGCAAGGAATTGGTATCAAATATTGTAAAAGCAAAGGTGCCTGAATGAAATAGGCACCTTGATCAAAAATGTTGCTTTTATTGTTACTGCTTTTTTAAAGTTCCAGAAAAATTAGTGTCTTCATCATGTGCTGCCCGACAATCCACTTCGGTTATTTTTAAGGCGTTAGTAAGTCTCTCAAATTCGATAACACAGCGATTGCCAGCAGATGATTTGTTCATTACTGCTTTATTACTTGTAGTAATTGTCGCGGTTCCATCGACACTTCCGGCAGCTGTTCCATCATTCGCAGTGATGAAAATATTAAAGCTGTTGCTTGTTGCATTGGAAATAATGGCTTCACGGCGGTTAAAATCAGTCGCACCTTTTCCCCATTTATAGCTATAGAAATAGGTACCTTCCCAGGCGCTTTTCGTAGGTGTTGTAAGCCGCATTGTTGGATCAAGCTGATTTTGACCGTTTTTAGCACGTACATTTAACGAAGCATTACTGGTATTTTCAAAAATAGCTTGTGCATCCTGAGAAATTTCATAAAAATTTCTTTCATCCATTCGATGAAGAATTATCACGACTTGAGCACGTGTCAATTTATTTGTTACGCCGAAAAACTTTTGTAAATTACGATTTTCATACTGTGGATTTTGACCAGTAGAAATGTAATAATCAAGTAAAAACTGGATGGATTGATCTAATCCACTTTTGCCTTTAGCTAAATGCGTAATCGCTTGAGCAACCACACCACGCTTAATAGAAGCCGCTCGAATATTATTATCTAAATAGCCGTTTAATGGCACGCCATAGCTTGCCAGCCGGTTGTAATATTCATCTGACCAGTTGGCAGCAGGGGTTTGTTTTTTTAATTCATCATAGGGTGTTTCCAGTTCATAAAAATTAGACAATAATTTCGCGAATTGTTGCTCAGTAATCGTTTCATTAGGCTTAAAAGTGCCATCTGAATAGCCATTTACAATATCGTATTCCTCAGCCCATAAAATAGCATCATAGGCAAAATGATCCTCAGGCACATCTTTAAAGCCTGCAGCCTGTACCTTGTCCCCACTTGCAATAACAAGAAGTGAAAATAGTAAGGTATACACTAATTTTTTCATTAGTCTTATTCATCCCTTCTAGCTAGTTATACTAATAGTTTGCAGGAAATGGATAAAAACTGCAAATTTTTCTAGTCTTAATTTCAAAGTTGAAAGAGGTAGTAAGACAAGGGATTACAGTATGGGAGGAGGAGCTTTTAAATGCTACATCGATTCAATCAATACCTACAAAAATGGATGCCTATTTTAACGCCACTTAGCTTAATCATAGGCGTGCTATTTGAAAATATTGGGCACCAGCTGTTATTTTTAGTGCCATGGATATTTGCCTTTATGACATTTGCGGGTAGCTTAAGTATGAATATAGAAGGGATGAAAAGCTTAAAAAAGTATCCAACAGTCATTTTTATAGCCATTATCTTTCTACACATACTTATGCCAATTTGGGCTTACATTGTATCCACAATTATCTTTCATGAGCATTTCCTAACAATTGGCTTTGTCTTAGCGGTTGCGATTCCAACAGGGGTTACAAGCTTTATTTGGGTGAGCATGTGTAGAGGACATCTTGCGTTATGTCTTGCTATTATTTTAATTGATACAGTTATATCACCTATCGTCATTCCAGCATTATTACATATCGTTGTGGGGCAATCAATTGAAATAGATACTGCTGGATTGATGTTAGATTTACTTTGGATGATTGTTGTACCATCCCTTGCTGGTGTTGTGTGTAATGAGTTAACGAAAGGGAAAATTGCTGTGACACTAGGGAAAAAATTAGCCCCTTTTTCGAAACTATGCTTATTTAGCATTGTTATGATTAATAGTAGTGTGATTGCACCTTATATGAAAACAATTAGTTGGGAGCTTTTCAGTATCATTTTGGTCGTCTTTTTACTAGCAATTTCGGGATATGTTCTATGTTTAGTGCTAGGACATTATCTTTGGAAAGATAGTAGGATAATCACGATGTTTGTTTTCACAGGTGGGATGCGCAATATTGCTGTTGGAGTTGTAATTGCTACCACCTATTTTCCAGCTAAAACGGTTATGCCCGTTGTATTTGGAATGCTCTTCCAACAAGTGTTAGCATCATTCTTTAGTCGTGTCATGGAAAAATATCAAGTAAAATACGGGGGAGCTTAAGGCAAAAAATATTCGCTATCCCAAGAAGGGTAGCGAATATTGATGCTGTGGCTTATTGAGCTGTATAACCACCATCGACTGTTAACGTATTACCTGTCATAAATGTAGAGTCATCACAAGCCATAAACAGGACAGCTTTCGCCATTTCCTCTGGCTGGCCTAATCGTTGCATAGGTGTTATTTGACGTAATGGCTCCTTACTTTCCTCAGGAATAATCGGTGTATCGATGAAACCTGGGCATAGTGCATTAATACGGATGCCACGAGTCGTAAATTCAAGTGCTAATGAGCGTGTCAAGTTTATGACTCCACCTTTTGCCGCATTATAGGCAGCTGAGCCGGGTGAGCCAACCCAGCCATACATGGAAGCTGTATTAACGATTGTTCCACCATGTCCTTTTAACATTTCTTTAATAGCTGCCTGTGCCATTAGAAATACACCGTCTAAATCTACGTTTACAGTATTGCGCCATTCACTGTAGGCTAGTTCCTCTGTTGGAGTGACACGACCAATTCCTGCATTATTGAATAGGACATTCACTTGACCAAAAGTATCAATGGTTGTTTGATAAATTTTTGCAACCTCTTCCTCATTCGTCACGTTTGCCTTTACGAAAATAGCATCTGCACCTGTAGCCTGTAATTGTGCTACAAATTCGTTTCCTTTTTCCTCATTTAGATCTACGAGTACGATTTTTGCTCCTTCTGCTACAAACAATTTAGCAGTTGCTGCACCAATACCAGATGCTCCGCCAGTAATGATGGCTACTTTATCTTGTAATTTTCCCATAGTAAACACCCCTAATAAATAATTTCTTACACACTTTGCAAATCGCTGTGTACTTTTATTGTAAAACGCTACAATAAGGAAACAATCATTAAAATAACTACAACTGTCTAGCTAGTAGACAAAATAGAGAGAAGTGTCTAAAAAAGGAGACGATATTTTGACAAAATGGACACAAAGACAGGAACGAACACGACGTCATTTTTATGAGGCTTTGATTGAATTAATTCAAAAACATGGCTTTCAATCTATAACTGTAAAAGATATTGTTGAGCGTGCTGGCTATAATCGTAGTACGTTTTATATACATTTTCAGGATAAATTTGAGCTGGCTGACAATTTATTAGAAATGATGCTTGATGGACTTGAGGTAGCAGTTGGCGAACCCTATCTATTTGGAGAAAAAGTTTATACAACTAAGCTTAAGGCACCTTCTTTTAATATTATTTATTATATCTATCAAAATCGTAAATTTTTTGAATTATTAACCCTAGATGATACAATTCCGAGTTTGCATACAAGAATGCCCCTAACTATTACAAAAATTTATATGGAACAATTTAAATTTGAAACAATTAACAATCAACCAGTTAATATGGATATGTTTAAGCACTATACGTCCTATGGATTTTATGGATTGATGCTGCAATGGATTACAAGTGGCTTTGAAAAACCAGAAGAGGCACTTATTCGAGATATAATCGAGCTAACCAAAACGCATATTTATGCATATGAGTTTATCGGCAAACCAAAAATAGAGTGAGTATGCTTAGAATAAAGGCTATAGTATAAAAAAAGAGGAGGTTCACTTGAATATCCAATATCATCAAATACAAATCGTAAATTATTTCTGATATAGGGATTTTGTTTTGTCGAATACATAACAAAATCTGGACTTTTAGAGGGGCTTGCTGAACTGATGAGAAAATGTGCAGGATTGACTAGTTTTTGTGCTAAATAGAATGCTACTTGTACGCAATAGAATAACTGTCATACTTAAAAGATATAAAATGATGGCTTGAGGAAATGCGTACCACAAGCTGCTTCCTGCACTAAAGAACTAAGACCAAGTGGCAAGATACCTGAGCAAACATTGGCTTCATTTTTGCCACAGAGAAATACTTTGCATGGAATAACTTATTTTCATTGGATAACATAATTTTTCAACAACATAAACACCACTATTCATGTGAAAAAATAGTGGTGTTTTTTGTGTTGGGCATTCATCTAGTGTTAGTTATTTATCCTGGCAAAAAAATTTTTTAAAAGAAATTTTCATAAAAGAGTTGAATTTTTTTTATATTAAGCATATATTTTTCCTAAGGGAAACAAAATATCGTTTGAGAAAGAAGAGTGACTGAATGAAAGAGTTAGATGATTTAAAGCTGACGATACTTCCGTTGAGCATTTTACTAATTCTTACACTTTTATGGGAACTAACAGAGTCTGTTGGTGCGGGAATAATGATAATTGTTTTCTGGATAGGCTGGCGTCGGCTTATAAGAAAATTATTATAAATAAGGCATCGATGATACTACTATATGACAGCAGCTGCTTAAGCGGACATAACGAAGTAGTGGAAATATGTTAATGTCCGCTTCAAATAATCTATAGCAAGTATCATCATGTCTGAATATAAAGAAAGAAGAGGTATTTATACATGAAACGTTTTTTGGGTGTAGTTGTTTTTTCACTCTCACTTCTACTTTTTGGTTGTTCTACTGATACAACTAAAGAGGATAGGGAAGGGGTCGTTGTTGCAACAACTGGGCAAATTGCGGATGCCATTAAAGCAATCAGCGGGGGTCACTTACGGGTTTCAGCATTAATGGGACCGGGTGTTGATCCACATTTATACAAAGCAACGCAAAGTGATTTATCGAAACTGGATAAGGCAGAAGTTATATTTTATAATGGCTTACATTTAGAGGGACAAATGTTGGATATTTTTGAGCAGATGTCAAAAAGCAAATCCGTACTTGCCGTTGGAGAAACATTAAATAAGTCGGATTTACTAGCAAGTGATGATGATGCTATGTTACATGATCCTCATATTTGGTTTGATATCGAGCTTTGGAAGGGAGTCGTTCAGGCGATTGGCACTAAGCTTCAGGAAGAATATCCAGAATTTAAAGATGATTTTGTAGCAAATGAGAAAGAATATTTAAAACAGCTTGATGAATTACAAGTATATGCAAAGGATAGAGTAAATGAAATTCCGGAAAAACAACGTATTTTAGTAACAGCACATGATGCTTTTAATTATTTTGGAAGAAGCCAGGGATTTGATGTGCGAGGTTTGCAGGGGCTAAGCACTGATTCCGAATATGGTGTAAAGGATGTACAGGAAATGGTGGATTTTTTAGTAGCCAATAAAATTAAAGCCATTTTTATCGAATCAAGTGTCTCCGATAAAGCCATGAAAGCAGTAATTGAAGGGGCAAAGGAAAAAGGGCACGACATTGTTATTGGAGGGGAGTTATTCTCGGATGCAATGGGAGCAGAAGGAACAAAGGAAGGTACATATATCGGTATGTATCAACATAACATCGACACAATTGTCGATGCATTAAAGTAGGTGAAGAATATGTATGCATTAACAGTAGAAAATCTTTCAGTAGCTTATGATAAAAAAACAGTTTTAGAAAATGCTAGTGTTTCAGTTCCAACTGGCCATTTGTCTGCAATTATTGGTCCGAATGGAGCGGGAAAGTCAACCTTTTTAAAGGCAATCTTAAATCAACTACCAAATAAGGTAGGGAGAGTTGAGATTCTCGGTAAGGTTTTTGAGCCGAAAAGCTTAGTGGTTGGCTATGTTCCTCAGCGCAATGCAGTAGATTGGGATTTCCCTACAAATGCACTGGATATTGTGCTGATGGGACGTTATGGTCATACGGGATTATTTAGAAGACCATCTAGAAAGGATAAAATTTTGGCGCAGCAAGCTCTTGCAAGTGTAGGGATGGAGGATTTCGCTGATCGTTCCATTGGTCAACTTTCTGGTGGACAGCAGCAACGGGTATTTTTAGCACGAGCACTTGCCCAAAACGCAGATATCTATTTTTTAGATGAACCATTTGCTGGAGTCGATGCCGCAACGGAAAAAACGATTATTGATATTTTAAAAGATTTAAAGGCACAGGGTAAAAGTATTTTTGTCGTCCATCATGACTTACAAACAGTTAAAGACTATTTTGATTATACAATTCTCTTAAATAAAACGATTTTAGCATCCGGTGCAACGGAAGAAGTTTTTACACCAGCGCAATTACAAAAAACATATGGTGGTAAACTTTTCATGATGCAGCATGTGTAAGGAGGGGACAATATGTTAAGTGGTAACTTATTGTGGGTACTTTGTGGAACCATGCTACTCGGGATAGCAGCTGGTATAACGGGCACTTTTTCCTTCTTACAAAAACAAAGCTTAGTTGGTGATGCTGCAGCACATGCAGCTCTACCAGGGATTGCACTCGCATTTTTGTTAACAAAAATGCGAGTGCAA
>NZ_DKJS01000018.1:118917-124878 GCF_002455205.1 Lysinibacillus sp. UBA6686
CTTTTTAACGGTAGTTAATCGCAGTCCTTTAGGTAATCAAAGTGGGCTGAACAATTTTATTTTTGGTAAGGCAGCAACAATGACAAAGGCAGATTTAATGTGGCTTTTTATTAGTGCTACAATTATTATTTTAGTCAGTCTCCTACTCTATAAAGAGTGGAAGCTACTAATCTTTGATCCAGTGTATGCCAAAGGTATTGGTTTACCTATTGAAGCATTAAAGGCAACACTTACCGTTTTAATTGTTATGACGATCGTAACAGGTATACAGGCAGTGGGTGTTATTCTCATGTCTGCATTATTAATTATTCCTGCTGCAAGTGCAAAATTATGGACGAAAAAATTGAGTTCCATGCTTATGCTAAGTGCCATTATTGGTGGGGTATCTGGCATTACGGGAACCTTTATAAGTGCTATGCGCACCGGCTTATCAACTGGACCAATTATTGTATTAGTAGCGGCTGCTATATTCTTTCTTTCGTATTTCATAAGCCCGTCTGGTCAAATTAGTAAATTTCGTAGAAAAATGCAGTTTCGAAAGCAAGGTGAGCTAGGATGATAGAATTTTGGGTTATTTTAACCGGCATTTTAGTCGGTATTACCTGTGGGATTGCAGGGGTTTTTCTAATCTTGCGTAGAATGTCAATGATTGCTGATGCGATTAGCCATACCGTATTGTTTGGTATTGTAATGGCGTATATTATTACCCAAACATTAAATGGTTTTTGGATGCTCGTCGGTGCAGCAGTTGCAGGGATTTTAACAGCCTACCTAGTGCAATTGCTACATTCTTCAGGTATACAGGAAGACGCAGCTATTGGTGTGGTCTTTACGTCCTTGTTTGCAGCTGGTGTGCTCCTCATTACTTTATTTGCGGGTAATGTCCATTTAGATGTGGAGCACGTATTAATGGGAGAAATTGCTTTTGTTCCTTGGGATAGATGGACATTTCTTTCCATTACATTGCCAAAGGCTGTATGGATGCTATTGCTTGTGCTCCTCATTAACATAGGGTTCCTTCTATTATTCTTTAAGGAAATGAAGCTCACTACCTTTGACCCTGTATATGCTGCCTCCATTGGTGTTCCCGTACTATTTCTACATTATGGGTTTATGACATCAATCTCCTTTACAACGGTAGCTGCCTTTGATAGTGTCGGTGCTATTTTAGTTGTTGCAATGCTAATAGGACCTGCAGCCACTTCCTATTTAATAAGTAAATCAATTAAGCAAATGTTTTTATATAGCATGGCTTTTGGTGCTGCCGCAGCAGTTATAGGCTATTATTTGGCAAAGTTTTGGGATACGTCCATTGCAGGGATGATGGCGACTATAGTGGGTGTTCTATTTGTGATGACATTGATCAGTCAAAAAATCATCGATCAACGCAGAAAAGCACTTGTAAGTAAATTAGAAGTATAAAAGGATCATATTAAAGGAATCGAGCAATCATTCTCGATTCCTTTTACTATTTTTTTATTCTCCTTTTATTCTCCTTTTATTCAGCTTACATTTAGTTTACATGAGGTTAGATCCATTACGAAGCAAAATTGACTTTTGGTTAGCCAGCCCCGTTTTTTAGCATTAAAATATTTAAAAATTTATATATTTCTATATACGAACTATTTTCATTTTGTTAAGATGAGTGATATTAATTGAATCGAATATAGAACAACAGGGGAGATACAGCATGTGGCGCAATCGGAATGTATGGATTATTTTACTAGGTGAATTTGTCGTAGGTCTTGGCCTGTGGGCAGGCATCATTGGAAATCTCGCTTTTATGCAAGAGGTTGTACCTTCTGATTTTCACAAATCTTTAATTATTTCTTGTGGTATATTAGCAGGTTTAGTAGTTGGTCCATTGGCTGGACGTATTATTGATCGATCGAGGAAGAAAACCGTTGTACAGCAGGCAAGTGCTGCTCGAATTATTAGTGTCCTATTTATGTTTATAGCACTCTACACAAATTCGGTAATTTGGATGATTCTTTTTTTAATTACCTTGCAAATTGCGGCAGCCTTTTATATGCCTGCCCTCCAATCAATTATTCCGATGATTGTTAAGGATAAAGATTTAATGGCCTTAAATGCATGGCAAATGAATGCTCGGACAATTTCGAGAATTATTGGTACTGCTGCAGCAGGATTTATGTTAAGCTTCTTTGAGCTGAAATGGTTATATATTATTTCATTTATTGTCTATATTATTATGTTTATTATTACGAGTTTCCTACAGTTAGATGAAGCGGAAAATCCATCTTTAATGAATAAGGAAAAGGGTAACTTCAAAGAGGTTCTACCAATGGTAAAGGAGCATCCTATCGTCTTGATGACTCTTGTCCTAATGCTTATTCCAACGTTATTTTTAGGCTCCTTTAATTTAGTCATTATGAAGATTTCCGAAATTCATCAGTCAACGACTATCTCAGGATTATTATATACAGTTGAAGGCATCGGTTTCATGCTGGGAGCAGCTGGCTTGAAAATGATAGCAGAACGAGTGAAAATAGGGACCTTGCTCTTCACTTTAGCATTTATTATTGGTTCAATGGAGCTCATGCTTTTATTAGCTGATATAAAATTCTTTGCACTCCTGACATTTGCCGTTTTTGGATTTTCAGTAGGATGCTTTTTCCCAACTACTATGGTCATTTTTCAAAAGCAAGTACCTAAAGATTTCCACGGTCGATTTTTCTCCTTCCGCAATATGATTGATTCTGTAATCTTTCAGGTTGTCCTATTATCAACGGGTATGATGCTTGATTTAATTGGACTAAGTGGGATGGGGCTTGTTTTTGGGATTATAAGCTTGAGCCTAACGATTTCTTTTTTACTTTATTCAAGGAAAAAAAATGTAGTGATGCAGGTACAATAATGAAAAATAGTAAGAGCCCATTTTGAGTTTGTATCAAAATGGACTCTATTTTTATAGGCAAAGAGAGCCTACCTAACCCTTATTCAAAGACAATCATTTCTCCAACTTCTTTAAATCCGAAGCGTTTATAAATATTTTTTCCATCCTCTGATGCCTGTAAGACTACTGGCTTTTGTTTATCGATTGTTTGATTGAGTAGGAATTGAAACATCTCACTGCCATAGCCCTTACCTCTAAACGTTTCTTTTGTCATCACATCATAAATACCGTAGCTATCGTTATCTTCGATTAATAAACCTGTAGCTACAGGCATTTCCATTATACAACCAATAAACATTCGAGCGTTTGATGCTAATTTTTCCTGTGAGAATTTACGAAAATAAATTTCCAGCGCATCTCTTTCCGGTGTGCCTTCAAATAAACTTAGAAAAACCTCTTTATATTGAAGAAGCCCTTCCTTATTGCTTACTTGTGTAATGTTAAGATGATTGGAAATTCGTTGACCAGTATGAAGTGTATGGTCAAGCTTCATCATAATATTTCGTTCAGCTTCCTTTAAATTATGTTCCTTTATCAATTGTAGCCAGTCATTGCTTAGATTATTAGCATCCACCCACGTACTAAAAGGAAGCTCTTTTACAATAAAATGATTGATTGCTTGTTTAATATGGTTTTGGTTGTGAATCGTAGGGGAGTTTGCCAATAGCATATTAAATGTATCAGTAGGAATCTCCGTGTTAGCTATTACATAGTTAGCTTCCTTTATCAATTCCCCAGAAACTGCATGAGTAAATAGCTTTAGTTTTTCCTCTAAATTACTTATCACTAATTGTTGATTTGTTTTCATATTTTTCAACCTTCCGCTTTTAGTAGTGCGCACTCTATTTCATTATAAAGTCAATGAAAGATAAAAAATACGGAGTTCACTGTTTTTATATCCTCCCATAATTTTCTGAAAATATGTTTAATAATTGTTCCTTTCATTTTTAGTCAACCCCTTTCTTGTTTGACAAAAGGTTGTGTTAAGCTTAAAATCCAACTATTCAATAAATTAATTGAATAGTTGAAGGGTGGTTTGTTTGTATGGTGGACGAACGAAATTTAAAGGACTTATTATATCAAGAGTTTGCAAGGATAGGGAAATGCTTATCAAGTCCAAAACGATTAGAAATTCTTGATATTTTATCTCAAGGCCCTAAATCTGTGGAGGCATTAGCCAAAAATACGGATATGTCAGTAGCCAATGTATCACAGCATTTGAAAGTACTATTTAATGCAAGATTAGTCATATTTAAAAAAGAAGGAAATTTTGTTTTTTATGAACTAGCCAATGAAATCATAGCCGATTTTTTAACCACATTCCATGCATTATCGGAAAAACAACTTAGCCAGGTTCAACAAATAAGGGAAGAGTTTTTAAATAATCAACTTGGATTAGATGGAATCACCCTAACAGATCTTGCTAGCCGTATGAATAAAGGGGAGGTATTGTTACTTGATGTAAGACCTAAGGAGGAATTTGAAAAAGCCCATATTCCAGGAGCGGTATCGATTCCTATTGGGGAATTAGAAACGCACCTAGCATCGTTACCAACCAATTGTGATGTTGTTGCTTATTGTAGAGGACCTTATTGTTTAATGTCTGCCGAAGCGGTAAAAATTCTGAAGGCAAGTGGAATTAATGCTTTTAGATTAGAAGAGGGCTTTAGAAAATGGCAGCAATTAGCAAAATAATCATATGAAATTAGGTTTTATTATAGAGACAAAAGAACAAGAGAAGGTGCGCGAATGCTGCATGAATAAAAAAGTAAAAATATTTTAATAGGAGAAGCTGAGAATGTAAAAAATTGAACATCCAAGTTTTAATGTGAAAGCGCTAAAGAATAAATTTGTAGAATTGGCTTGTGGAACATGCTTAAAGTCGAGATAACTAGTTTAAATCTCTTATTATCGAATGGGCTGACAAAATGATTCTGTTTTAACAATTGAGAATAATAGAAAGTAGGTGTTGTGAAGTGTTTAATCAATCACAAGATTCCATTGAACAGTATATAGAATCACCCGAAAAGCTACAAAGTCTATATAGGCGTGTGTTGATGGTTGTTAGTCTATCTCAAATATTCGGCGGAGCAGGACTAGCTGCAGGTATTACGGTAGGGGCTCTTTTAGCTCAACAAATGCTTGGAACGGATGCTTATGCAGGAGTACCTTCCGCTTTATTTACGTTAGGGTCAGCAGGAGCCGCTTTCATTGTAGGAAGACTATCACAGCACTATGGGCGTCGTACAGGCTTATCAGCAGGGTTTATTGTCGGTGGTCTAGGTGCTATAGGTGTTGTGATGGCTGCCATGATGAATAGCGTTATTTTATTATTTGCTTCCCTTTTAATCTATGGAGCAGGAACCGCAACCAATTTACAAGCTCGCTATGCTGGAACTGATTTAGCAACTAATAAACAGCGAGCAAAGGCTATTAGCACAACCATGGTGATGACTACATTTGGGGCTGTCGCTGGTCCAAATTTAGTAGAAATTATGGGTAAATTTGCTGTATCTATTGGTGTTCCATCGCTAGCAGGTCCATTTATCTTATCAGCAACAGCATTTATCTTAGCAGGTCTTGTCCTATTTATTATGTTGCGTCCTGATCCGTTAGAAATTGCAAAAAGGATTGAAGCATATAAAGAAAAGTCTGCATCTGAAACTAATACGCTATCTATACATCCCACAAACAATAAAAGAGGTCTAGCAGTCGGTGCAACAGTTATGGTACTTACTCAGATTGTAATGGTTGCAATTATGACGATGACACCAGTACATATGAAGCATCATGGACATGGTCTGACGGAAGTAGGAATTGTTATCGGATTTCATGTAGGCTCCATGTATCTTCCTTCTCTTGTAACAGGAATTCTTGTTGATAAAATTGGGCGCACTGCCATGAGTATAGCTTCGGGCATTACTTTGTTATTGGCAGGTTTATTAGCAGCATTCGCACCAAGCGATTCGATGGCGCTATTAATCATTGCACTTTCTTTACTAGGATTGGGCTGGAACTTTGGCTTAATTAGTGGTACTGCTCAA
>NZ_DKJS01000005.1:0-44506 GCF_002455205.1 Lysinibacillus sp. UBA6686
TTTTTGCGAAAAATAGTGATGGTTAAGACTTCAATTTATCACTATACTTTTATGTGAAATGCCAGAAGAAAATACTATGAGCAGTGGTTGATTGGAGTGTAGACTGGATAATAGTATTTCAACAACATGAAATGGATTTGGAAAATCTTTAATTCCAAATTCATTTTTATTTTATTTCTAACTTGTACAACTATTTTGGGAAATACTAACCCAAGTTGTAAAAAGTAGATTATTTTATTAATGGTTATGACTTATTTTAAATTTGGGTAAATATAATTTTAGGAAGCGGGGAAAAGTACAATAGGGTAGCGGTAATGCATGTAAAAAAGAAAAAATATCCTTATAAATGTATTTAAAGAATAATCTAGAAAATTATGCTCCCCTATAGAGAATGCCAATTCAGTCTATTTTCTATGAGGAGCTTTTAATTGAAATAGCTATGTCCTAATTCTCATCTTTTATTTTCCAATCGTTGTGTATGATGTCTTGAAGAACATTTTTTAATTGCAAAAATTGCTGCTCTGAGATTTTTGATTGTTTCATTACTTGACGAGATACTTCAGGGAGCTTACGACGAACATTACTTCCTTCCTTTGTTAAATATATTTGCATTTGTCTTTCGTCATTTTTGGAACGCTCACGACAAATGTAACCCTTTGCCTCTAATTTTTTTAGTAACGGTGTCAATGTACCTGAATCTAAAAATAAACGTTGACCTAATTCTTTCACGGTTATTTGTTCGTTTTCCTCCAAAGCTAATAGGGTGATGTAACCTGTATAAGTTAAATCATATGGCTTCAATAATAATGTGTAATGTCGAATAATTTCCTTTGAAGTTGCATACAACAGAAAGCACAGTTGATTATCTAAATGATTAGACATAAAAATCCCCTCTTAAAGTTCTTCTACTACCATTTATATTAAAAATAAAGTTTCTACTTGTCAAACGCAATTAAATTGTGTACAATTCAATTTGTAAAAATTAGATTGTGCACAATCTAAAATATAAAGAAGGAGTTTTTCCGTTATGAAAGAATTATATTCAACTACAATGATTAATAATGGTGGGCGTAGTGGCACATCATATGCAGAGGATCAATCACTATCTTTAAAAATTGCACCACCCGGCTCCAAATTAGACAATGCTACAAACCCAGAGCAATTATTTGCTGCAGGTTACAGTGCCTGCTTTAATAGTGCATTGGATTTAATTAAACGCCAAAAAAAGCTTAAAAATTCATCAACGATAAAAGTAACAGTTAAATTAATGGAACAAGCTGCTTTTGATTATGTGCTTGCTGTTGTTATCGAAGGACATATTGAAGGATTAGCATTGGAGGAAGCACAGGAATTATTAGAGTTAACTCATACTGTTTGTCCATATTCAAAAGCAACAATGGGAAATATCAATGTAACAATTAAAGCTGTTTAAATTTTTTTCAAAAAAGAGGGAGATTACATGTCGTCAACTACACCAGTAAAACAGATTATGCAGGAGCGTAAATCGGTTCGTAAATACAATGCTAAAACTAAAATATCTCGTGAAACAATAGTGCAGCTACTACAAGATGCTATTTCAGCTCCTTCTTCGAGTAATATGCAACCATGGCGATTTATTGTCATTGATGATAAGGAAATTCAAAAGAACATTAATTTCTTTTCATTTAACCAGGAGCAAATAGAAACAGCCTCTGCCATTATCGCTGTCATTGGAGATATTGAAATGTATGTAAATGCTAAGGAGATTTATGAAAAAAATGCGGAGCTAGGCTATATGCCAGAAGAAATTGCCAAAAAACTTGGACAAGACGCATTAGCAATGTACGGTTCAGCTTCAACAAAAACATTAGAAAACATAGTACATTTTGATGCTGGCTTAGTATCGATGCAGATAATGTTATTGGCGAAAGAAATGGGTTATGATACAGTTCCGATGGGTGGGTTTGATAAAACGAAATTCGCTGAATATATGGAATTACCTGCAAACGAAATACCGATATTATTAATAGCAATTGGTGAAGCAGCAGCTCCAGCTTATGGTTCTTCTCGTCTTCCAATTGATCGCATTGTAAGATTCAATAAATGAATTTTTAGGCAATGTCCCAAATGCATTTGCGGACATTGCTTTTTTAAACTTTTTTTAGGAGTGAATAAGATGTCTTCATTAACTTTTATTTTAAGCTTAATCGTAGCAGTTGAGCATCTTTATATTATGTATTTAGAAACGTTTGTAACTACATCAAAAAGAACAGCAAAAACATTTAATATGTCTGAGTATTCATTAGAAAATCCTAATGTCCAAGTTCTTTTCAAAAATCAAGGCGTTTATAATGGTCTTATTGCCATCTCCTTATTGTATGGTTTATTTTTCTCTCATCAAAATACAGAAATTGTCGCCATTTTTTTATTTTTTGTTAGTATTGTCGCTATTTATGGAGGTTTAACAAGCTCGAAGTCGATTATATTAAAACAAGGTGGTCCAGCTATTTTAGCATTGATAAGTTTGCTTTTTTTATAGTAAATTGGTTCACTATTCAAAAATCAATAATGAAAGCAATCAGATGGGCGTCTATAACCTTTGTTCCAATGGTGAATGATATTTTATAAGCTACAAAAAGTCCCCCTTTGCGATGAAAGTCTAAGGGGGGTGAGATAATAAGTTTTTAAAAAAGTTTTCCTGATGATATCTTCATTTATATAATATTATAGCCCTAACTATTTCATAAAAATAAACCTTCCAACTTCTAGTGTCCTTCTTCATTGTTCCCCTCCCTCCAAGCTAGGCTCTAAAGATAAAATTGCCCCAAAATACTGTTGAGCTGTAGTAAAAGTAATAAACGCACAAAGCTCACTTATTTCTGCTTCTGAAAAAAATTCCTGTAATATTTCAAAAGAAGAATTTGAGATATCTCCTTTTTGCTGTAAAAAAACCTCTGCAAAGCCTACAGCAACAGATATTTTTTCATTAAACATATATGGCTCTGGTTTCCCTTTTGCTTTACAATACTCACAACCATTTTTTTGCGCTAATGTTCTTCTAACCTGTTCTTTTAACTGTGATGATAAAAGTCCATCTCTTTCTAACACCTTTCCTAAATGTGACCATGCTTCCATAATTTCTTTATTGTGTCCTAATAACCTCTGAAAAGGCGTATTCCCAAAAGCTGATTCATTAATTCTTGCCATCATAACCCCTCCTTGTTATATTAAATATAAAATATTGAAAGATTAATTTGCATTAAATAAAAAATTAATTTTTATAAAATAAATTAAATAATTAATGAAAAATAGGAGAATTCGTTAAAAATGAAAATCGATGAAATTGATCATAAAATTATAGAGGAATTAAGCAAGAATAGTCGTCTGTCAATGAGTGAGCTTGGGAGAAGAATCAACCTTTCTTCCCCCTCAGTGACCGAAAGGGTAAGACAGATGGAGTCATTTGGTGTAATAAAAAAATATACGTTGGAAATTGATTATGAAAAATTAGGATTTCCCATTCAATGTATAATTGAAGCAACTGTTAAAAACGGAGATTATAAATCATTTAAAAATTTTATAGAGGGACTTCCAAATGTAGAGTTTTGTTACCGTATAGCTGGTAATGCTTGTTATATGCTTAAATTGCAATTTGCAACTATTGCAAAAGCAGAAAAGTTTATTGATGCTGTGAATCCGTATGCATCCACCGTAACACATTTCATTTTTTCTCAAATTCAAACAACATTAAGAATTGATTGATATTGTTTGTGTGTAGAAATAGATAACGAAACTCTTTTTTATACAACTAATCCAGATTGAGGTAAGTTGCCTTTTACTATATTTATATCAATAAAGTCCCTAAACGAGCAATTTAGGGACTTTATCATATCGAAAAATAGAATATTTCCTTACGTACACTTTTATAAGAAGCACTTTACATATACTCTATTTTATGTTAAATTACTCGATAATAAATTTGACTAGGGGAGGTGTAAGCAATGTTAACTGTTTTTAGAATTCTTTTTGGTAAAAATGTAAAACTTGGAAATGGTTTAGCGGACAAAGGGAGTAGTCTGTCCTTTTTTATGCTATACAACCATATAAAAACAGTTATCGGAGCTTTCGCCTCTATGCCAAGTAAAATACAAAGTAATGACTTAGTGTCCCTGTTTATTTGAGCATATTTTTATATTAAGTTTGGCACCGATAATTTTATTGGTGCCTTTTTTGTGTTTATTTTTAATAAAAGGGATAGACAACTCCTTTCTATTTACTCCTATAAAACTAGAGAGTCATAGGGAAGGATGAGAAAAATGCAATTAAAACAAAGCAATAAGTATATAAGAATAAACGATTTCTTAATGGAACATAATTACCCTAATTTTAGAATGAAGCAAATACTGAATGCCATTTTTAAAGAAAGAATAGATAAGTTCAATGAAATGAATGTACTGCCTAAATCGTTGAGAGAGGATTTAGTTAAAGAATTTGGAGAGTCTATTTTAGATATTACTCCTCTAAAGGAACAACATTCTGAGCAAGTTTCAAAAGTCTTATTTGGAATTGCAGGAGACGAAAAAATAGAAACGGTAAATATGAAATATAAAGCTGGTTGGGAGTCATTTTGTATATCCTCGCAGTGCGGTTGTAACTTTGGTTGTAAATTTTGTGCAACTGGAGATATAGGTTTAAAACGAAACTTAACATCAGATGAAATTACTGACCAAATTTTGTATTTTCACTTAAAAGGACATTCAATTGATAGTATTTCTTTTATGGGAATGGGAGAAGCATTAGCTAATGTACAAGTTTTTGATG
The DNA here is from genome assembly GCF_002455205.1 of Lysinibacillus sp. UBA6686. Lineage (NCBI taxonomy): Bacteria > Bacillati > Bacillota > Bacilli > Caryophanales > Bacillaceae > Lysinibacillus > Lysinibacillus sp. UBA6686. The sequence goes on from NZ_DKJS01000005.1 coordinate 4,801, forward strand.
CTTTAAAAGTACTGACAAATCCTGAGTTGTTTGCCTTAAGTCCTCGTAGATTATCAATTTCGACTATTGGCATTATTCCAGGCATTAAAAAAATGACCCAAAACTATCCACAGGTCAATCTAACTTTTTCATTACACTCACCTTTTAATGAGCAGCGAAGCAAGCTAATGCCAATTAATGAACGCTACCCATTATTGGATGTCATGGATTCATTAGATGAGCATATACGTATGACCTCAAGAAAAGTTTACATTGCTTATATTATATTGCCAGGTGTGAATGATTCTATTGAACATGCAAAAGAAGTAGTAAACCTTTTAAGAAGTAGATTTAAGAGAGGGAATTTATTCCATGTGAACATCATCAGGTATAACCCAACTGTTAGTTCACCTGTGAAGTTTGAGGGAGTAAATGAAAATCAAGTTGTAAACTTCTATAAAGAATTAAAGTCAGCAGGAATTAACGTTACCATTAGAAGTCAATTTGGCATTGATATAGATGCTGCTTGCGGGCAGTTGTATGGAAACTATCAAAAAAATATGAAACAAAGGTGAGAATAATGTTTAGAACGTGGGAAGTACCCTAAGAGATATTTTTGCTAGCTATCTATTAAAATTTTAGGAGGGTATTTATGATAAAAGGAATCTTAGGAAGAAAAATAGGCATGTCTCAAGTGTTCAGTGATAGTGGTGATCCCATAGTTGTGACAGTTGTTGAAGTTGAAGAAAATGTGGTGTTACAGAAGAAAACGTTGGAAAGTGATGGATACAATGCTATTCAAATTGGTTTTTCTGATAAGAAGAATCCAAACAAGGCGGAAATCGGTAGAAGTCAAAAAGCAAATACTACTCCTAAGAGATATGTTAAAGAAATTCGTGGAGCATCATTAGAAGTTGGCAAACGAATAAGGGCAGATATATTCCAAGAAGGTGACATTGTAGATGTTACTGGTATATCTAAAGGAAAAGGATTTCAGGGTGTCATTAAAAGACATGGATTAAGTGGAGGTCCTGCATCTCACGGTTCAAGATTCCACCGGGCTGCTGGCTCCATTGGTGTAATCGCTAAAAATGATGGCATGAAAGTGTTCAAAGGAAAAAAAATGCCCGGACGTATGGGTGGAAAACAGACCACTATTCATAATCTTACAATTATAAAGGTTGATAGTGAACGTAATTTGTTATTAATTAAAGGAAATATCCCCGGAGCTAAAAAGTCGTTTGTAATAATAGAAACTGCCATAAAAAAATTGAATGAAAAATGGTGATAATTAGTGATAAACAAAAAGAATAATAGCAAAAATATTTGTAGAGATCCTGTAGTCATTTCAGATTTTTTGATGTTGACTGACAATGATAAAATTCAACTACCGTCCATTGTGGCAAAAGTTAACGGCTATGAAATAAGTTTAAACTATTTAAATATTGAGCTGATTAACGACATGAAATTGGGTATCATACCTTCTGAAATGTCTTCATCAGACCTTCTTGAGAGTTATTATTATGCTCTTGAATCAGTCATTGAACATGAGCTTATTGTACAAAAAATGAATGAGGATAGCAGCATTTCTAGATGGGAACCTGATAAAGAACAAGTTACTGAATGTATGCAAGAATTATTTGACGAGTTTGGAATTGATATATCAGAAGAATATTCTAAACAGGAGATTGAAGAATTGGTATTGCAGGAATTGCGTATACAACAATTTATTGATAATCAGTTAGGAGACAATAGTGTATCCAAGGAAGAGATTGAACACGAATACCAAAATTCACCTGAAAAAGGAGAAATGCAAAAGGAATATATTCGTGTTATCCTTGAATATGAAAAGCGAGAAGAGCAATATAAAAACTTTATTCTTGAATTGAAAAATGCAGCGTCAATTGAAACCTATCTATAATTTCATATGAAATTAAATCGATCCTTCCAAATTTTTGGAGGGATCTTTTATTGTATCCTTTTGAAACCCCCTTGCTATTTGAAGCTTCTAGCTATGGCAAGAAAAAAACCCCCAGTCGTACAATGAATTCAGGTCTGGTCAACCGACTTCGTACGAAAGGGGATCAAAATGGATAATAAAAGTTTAGCACAGACAACATGAAATTGTAAGTATCACACGTCTTTATGCAAAAAAAGCAGGTAGGTTAATTATGAACATATCAAGAAAATATACTAAGTTCAATATTTGGATAAGGTGGCGGGTGTTACATAAAATGGATTTTATTATATAATACTCTGTGAGCATCGAATAAATCATTTTTACCATCGATGCTATAGCGTTTTCAAATAGACTATTCATTTTATAGAGGGAGTGATGTGTTATGCATTTAAAAACATATATTAGTCGGGACATAATAAACTATACTAGGAGGAATCTAAAATTTGATTTGTTTAAGATTAATTGATCAAAATAATTGGGAAGAGTGCATTAAACTAAAGTTAAAACAGGAACAGCAAGGTTTTATAGCTTCAAATTTGTATTCAATTGCAGAGAGTAAAATATTTCCACATTTAAAGATAAAATCTATTTATTTCAGTGAAGAGCTAGTTGGTTTTGCAATGTATGGAATAGATTCAGATGATGGAAACTACTGGATTTATAGATTTATGATTGATGAACGTTTTCAAGGACGGGGATATGGAAAGAGTGCAATGAAATTAATTATTCAGGATATAGCAAATAGTAATGATTGCACGGACGTTATATGGCTTGGGTATCAGCCGGAAAATGAACAGGGAAGAAGACTATATGCAAGTGTAGGTTTTGAAGAAGTAGGAATAGCTCTATGGGGTGAAATGTTAGCCAAATTTAGCTTTCCTAGTGGAAACTGAAGCTTAATGTATTCGAAGCTTCAGTAGTGAATGTAAACATATTTTAAATATGAAGCTATAGCCCATGAAAAACCCGAGCTATTTATAAAACTCTAATTTAGTATTTTGTAATAGGTTCGGGTTTTCGATTGATATTGCTTTGACTATATAGAAATGTCCCAGCTTCGTATATATCCCAAAACTTTTATGACTCTGTTTTTCAACAAATAAATTGAATCATCTAATATTTACTTGGAGCATTTATTTATATTCAATATAATTATGGAGAGTGACTAGTATTCACCATTTTGCGAACATGGTGTTAATGCTGGCTCTTTGCGTGAACACGCAAAAAATAATGCGTGTGTGAACTAAATTTTGACGGAAAATACGGATTCCGTTGACAGTGAAGTCCGCTATGATCAAGAAGTGAGTTACAGAATTAACGCTCATTTTGAGAGTAAATGGAGGGATTATGTCATGTCTGCGATTTACCGTAAATTTGTTGATTTTTTCAACTTGTCCGATCAAAAATATGTTTGTTTCGTTCGTAAGTTTGAAGCCAAGACAAAAAAAGAAATCGCCTTTTACTTGTTTCTTGGCCTGCTACCTGGTCTGATTGCATATATATTCATCTATCCGCTTCGAGAGTTGATGATGGAATGGACTGGATTATCTGCTCACTATGTGCAGCTATATGTGCTCGTCCTAATGAGCGCTGGCTGGCATATGTGTGTTCCTTTCTTGATGCTGAGGTACAAGGATGGACTTTCATTTAAAGAATCGCTCGTATACTTAGGTTTTGCCAGACTTGATTTGAAAGGGCTGCTACTCGTCTTCCCAATTTTAACAATTCTATTTACGTTTTTAGCGTTGCCTTATGTAAAATATGTCTATCCACCGTTGTTTGAATGGCTGAATGGATTCCAAGCCTTCCATATGGGAGAATGGCATGTTTTTTATCAAGGGTATTACGACCCGAATTTTCCTTTGCCGCTATTTTTACTTGGTCTAATTGGTAACTTTATTGGGGAGGAAATTTATTTTCGAGGTTATTTACTACGTAAAGTTGGACGCCTTAAACTTGACTGGCTATGGATTGCAATCATTTTTCAGTTCTATCACATGTGGCAAATACCAATCAACTGGGCGTATGTTCCGTTAGCCGTAATTATCCCTGAAGAAATATTAGTTAAGTTACGAAAAAATATTTATGGGGCTATCTTGCTGCATCTGTTCGTGAATTTTTTATGGGGAATGATTAATATGTATTTTGTTGGCGTACGATAAGCTCTAGTGTGTCCTGTACGAGATTTTAGGCTCCAATAATTATTGATTTTGTAGAGTATTCATTTGTAGTGAGGTGATGCAAATTGCCAGAAATTGCACGCAAATACAATTTGGTTGTATATTGCTCTGCCTTGTTATTCCTGATTGTTGCGATTTATATTCATACGATTACATTAAAAAACCCATATACTGGTTTGATGTTCCGCGAAGATGAAGGAACTTGGGTCGTAGCATCTGTTGATCCTGCCGGCAAGGTGAGCGAATGGGACGTCCGCCTCGGTGATAAACTCCTAACTGTTGATGGCAAAAAGCCAGAAGTAATGAAGCTTGGTGACCGTGCTTATCTGAAGCGATTGGGAGCGCTTCAGTTTGAACGTGAGGGCTTAGGGCGATTTGAATTGAGCAGTAATTCGGGGAAGCACGAAATGTATAAGACTTTATTTGTAGCATGTGCGGAACTGGCTCTGCTTGTTATCGGACTAGTTGCTTATCGGAACAAGCCCGAATCCTATATGGTGCGCCGCTTTTATGCGTTGAACGTATTTTTGGCAGCTACACTACTATCGGTCTATTCCACAGAGACGGTACTTACTGGATTGATGTTGCCTGTCGTTGCAAGTTGGTTGCCATACCTGTTGTTTGCCTTCTTCGTTGCCTTCGTGTTCCGCACGGTTCCAGGATGGGTTGCTTTTGCGATGGCTACCTACCGGGGACTGGCTGCCTTATTCGCCGTGTATACTATACTCGTCTTCTCACTGGGAGCCATACCTGGGTGGACCCGAAGCGCTCTTCATACCATTCTGATCGGGACATTACTTGCCATATTCGTCATTGCTATCGTGTATTGGCGCGGGATGGACCGGGCTGAAAAAAACCGGTTGCTGACCTTTGTTACTGCGTTGACATTTGGCCTGATGCCTTATCTGTTTCTGTATGCGCTCCCCGATCTGCTATGGGGGGAATACATAGCGTTGCCTGATATGACATTGGCAGGTCTCATTATCCTTCCTGCTTCCATACTATGGCTGTGGGCTAGACAAAGGCTGCTCGATATCCAATTTTATCTTCCTAGTTTAGTTATTCATGGTTTGTATGTTGGGCTTGCGTCAATCGTGATTGCGGCACTTATCCGTTCAAATGCATCTATAGTAACACTTTCATTGTGTGGCGCGTTCATTGTCCTGACATTGTTGCATCGGCTCGGCCTTGATAACTTCAAACGGCAGCGGGAGAAACGGGAAAATCGTTTGGATCGTCTGCGGTTGGAGATGTCGATAAGATTTGCCGAGTATCGCAATAGCCGTGATTTATTGCGAATGCCTGCAGAGCTTATCCATAGTGTGACAGACATCGAGGGACTCTGCTTCGTTTGGAAACGGGGAAGTGAAACCATTATGTATGGAACTGGGCCATTTGTCGAGATGCAGGAGTTAAACCAATTCCAGCAATCCGACCTGAGTGTTTTTGCACAAGTGATGGATCTTGTGCAACCCGATGGAATGGTCATTGGTTATTTAGGACTCGGTTCAAAAAAAAATAATACGTCCTTTACATCAGAAGAGCTCAGCTTAATCGACAAAGTAAGGATGGAAACGGTCCGTTTACTAATGGGTGCAGCCCTACTTGACGAACTACGGGAAGCGAAAAGTGGGCTACCAAAGGAAACCACGGAATATAAACTGCTAGAGGCACAGCAGGCAGAGCGGGTGCGAATGTCATATTACTTGCATGATCATGTTTTGCAGAATTTAATCTTTCTTGCACGCGATTTAGAAGAATTACATGATACTGAACAAAGTGATAAGCAGTTGACTGCTTTATGGTTGAAATGTTTGTACGATACGCAACGCGATATTCGAATGTTGTGCGATGATTTATACCCTCACATTATTGATCAGGCAGGGCTAGATGCAGCGCTGCTCTGGCTCGCGCGAACAGTTAAGGAGAATGGAGGGCCAACTATTAAGTTAGAGAACAAGCTACCAGATACGCTGCCTTCACTATACAAAATGACGATGTTCCGCATTGTGCGTGAACTTGCTAATAATACGGTCAAGCATGCGAGGGCACAGAAGCTAGAGATTCAATTATGGGAAATGGACGATGCGTTCTACGGTCAAATTAACGATGACGGCATTGGATTCGATCCAACGAATGTGAGTGGTATTCGGCCCGATTTCCAAGGATTCGGACTTGTCACGATCAACAGTCAAATCGTCCAATTTGGAGGCGATATCAAGATTGACTCAGGAGCTGAACGTGGAACGATTGTCCGCATTAGGCTTCCGAAACAGGGAGGTGAAGTAAACTATGGAACAGCCAATCAAGGTGCTGCTACTCGATGATCATCCGCTTGTCATGGAGGGTTTGAAGAATCGACTTGAGCGTGAGCAGGATATGTTGGTTGTAGGAACGTTTAATGAACCTCACGAGGTGCTTAAACGTATCGGTGCACTAAAGCCAGATGTTGCCGTTATTGATATTTCAATGCCAGGTATGACGGGATTCGACTTGGCGATAGAAATAAAGAGAACATACGATACGGCAATCAAGTTGATTGTGTTGTCAGGTTACGTCTACGATGAATATGTGCATAAGGCTTATGAGATAGGAATTCACGCTTATTTATCCAAACAGGCAACCTACCCGCAAATTATAAACGCCATTCGGCAGAGTATGCTTGGGCTGCGGATCGTACCAGAGAAAATGACTACTTTACCAAGAGCTGATCAATTGACACCAACAGAGAAGGAAGTACTAAAGCAAATCGCCCTAGAGAAGACCAATAAGGAAATTGCTAGGGAATTAGCGATGAGCCAGCGAACAGTAGAATACCATATGGCAGCTATTAACCAAAAGCTCGATGTAAAGACGAGGGTCGGTGCGGTAGCAAAGGGCTATGAGTTGGGATTGCTAGAACGTCTATATGACTAAGGCTAGTATTAAGGGAAAACCTCTCTATTAGACTGCCAGTTTTGTAGGTATAGAGAATTGATGATGAAACTATTTATATCATTCCACATCTATATTTTTTCGGTATTTAAGTATGAACAAACGATCGCCAGTTGCACTAAACGTGATGCCGGCGTGTTTTTTTATAAGCTAATCCAAAGATTGATGAAGCTACAAATTTATTAAAAACCACTTTCAGTTACAGTTACTGGAAAGTGGTTCTTTTATGAAACAAAGCTAATGTATCTTTGGCACCTGCTATAGCTTCTAGTAATGATTTACCTAATTGGTCCGTTACTGACACAATATCTTCTTCATCTGTTGGTGTATTTAAAATCGCCACAATATTAGGGCTTGGTTGTTGGATTTGTTTGAGTAAACGTAAAATGGCATTCATTGAGTAATGGGCATTTCTTAAACTACGAATGACTCGTAGCTGCTCAAGTTCCCTTTCACCATATGCTCTGTTACCGTTGTCTAGTCTCGGAACTGTAATGAGTCCGTTGCGTTCCCAATTCCTAATAACTTCAGATGTAATATCTAATAGCTGTGCTGCCTCCTTTCGAGAATAAGTGCGTGTATTGACAGTAGGACATTCTTTCAACCATTTCTCCACAATTCTTGTAGCAGACAAGGCATGAACATATTCTCGTTCTAAATTGGTCAGATAGTCTATTGTTAGTTTTTCAGCCTGCGCAAAATTTTCTTTTCCACAAGCATATACAATTGAACGAGCTCTTTTCCGAATATCCCCTTGTACAATTTCACACTGAAAGAGCGTCCGTGCGACCATTAACTGAAATAAATGGGTGTCTGAATAAATACGATAGCCATTTGCTTGTCTTGGTACAGGAGAGATAAAACACCATTTCTCATAAATGCGCACAGTGTTTGGGTGTACCCCAACAAGTGTTGCGATTTCTTTTGTTTTGTACATCAGACACACCTACTTCCATTTAAAGAATTTAATCGCTCCACATAAACCGATTATAATGCATAGAGCTAAAATCATGATATGGAATAGACCATCAGTTAGTGGCTCCCCTGTACTTGCCTGTTTCAATAAGTGAATACCATGAGAAAGTGGCAAAATATCCATCACCCATTGGAAGAATCGAGGCATAACCTCATACGGAATCGTTGCTCCTGAAAACAGTAACATCGTGAAGTAAGCAACAGAGCTCCAAACATTTGCTGACTTTTGGTCAGGTACTAAGCTTCCAATGAAAATTCCGATACTATACATCGCTATAATGACAAAAGTGTATACCAAAAGGAATATACCCCAGGAGCCTTTTAGTTCATAATCAAATAAAAAATGATAAACAATTGTGACACCGATAAAGGAAACAATTGCTGAAGAAAGCTGAATTAGTCCTTGGGCAAATAGAATTTGGAGAGGGGATACAGGTGTCACTTGAAATCGCTTTAAAATCCCTCGGTGACGGTAATCTGCAATGGTCAGTGGTACACCCATAACCCCTGTTGCAAGTACACCAATCGTAATTACAGCTGCGTACGATAATTCAAAGTTAGATGCACCAGCTATACCGTCCTTACTCAGTAAATAACCAAATAGGGTAGCTAATATAATAGGAAAGCAGATTCCAAAAATGAGAATATCAATGCCCTTCCAAACGAGCTTGCCCTCTATTTTTAAAAAGGTTAGAAATGTACTCATACCCAATCCTCCTCGCCAGCAAAATATAGGTACGCATTTTCTAGTGTGGCTTTCTTACTTACATGGATTACTTCTTGGATTGTGCCATGAAAGACCGTTTTGCCTTCTTTTAAAATTAAAATTTTATCACATAACGCCTCCACCTCGTCCATGTAGTGCGATGTTAGGACAATTGCCAGACCTTTTTCTTTCATTGCTAAAAGCTGTTTCCAAAGCATACGCCTAGCCTTTGTATCTAATCCTGTTGTAAGCTCATCAAGGAAAACAAGCTTAGGATTTGAAATTAATGCTAGTAACACCGCTAAGCGTTGACGTTCACCTCCTGAAAGAGATTTCACAAGTTGAGTTTCCTTTCCAACTAGACCAAATGTCTGTAAGAGTAGAGGTACATCAGCAGTTTGTTTATAAAGCGATTCCCATTGCTCACATGCCTCACGCACCGTTAATCCTTCTTGGAAATTTGTTTCTTGAAACTGTACACCTACCTCTTGAAAGACTTCCTTGCGATGGAGAATTGGTGACTTTCCGAGCATTGTGAGCTCTTGGTAATTACTTTTTTCAATACCGAGGACTGCTGCAATAGTAGAGGATTTCCCTGCACCGTTTGCCCCAAGTAAGCCAATTACCTCCCCAGGCTTGATGCTAAAACTAATGTTGTCGACAGCTTCTTTAGAACCGTATGTGACAGATAGTTTTTTGACTGTTAAGATCATATTTGTTCCCTCCTATATAAGGCTTAGGAAGCTACTATATCAAAGAGTGGTGGGGGTGGTGTCATATTGGAGGCTTTTATAAACGTAGATTTTGAATAAAGTATGATAATTTATAACAAAAGTAGAAATATGTACAGCAATCGCGTTATTGTTAAAAAAGTACATAGACAGATTTGGGATGATAACAACATCATGTCTTTTTTTAGATAAATAATGCTGAGAAACATCCTTTAAAATTTATATTTAAAACACAGACTTTTTGTTCTCGGCAAACCTATTTACAATCAAAGTATGAAACTTATTGTGCTAGGTGGTTACAAAGTCATTCTGGGTAATAAAAAAGGAGTTGTGCTGATATGAAAAAAAATACTGCTGGTAGATGATGAAAAAGGTATTATTTCCATAATGAAAAATTATTTTGAAATGTCAGGTTACTTAGTTTATATTGCTTACAATGGAACTGAAGCATTACAACAAATTGAATACCAGCCTGATATTATACTACTAGATATAAATATGCCAGATATAGATGGTCTTACTGTTTGCCAACGTATTCGGGAACATATTTCTTGCCCTATTCTGTTCTTAACTGCTCGAATTGAAATCAATGATAAAATAAATGGCTTTCGGGCAGGGGCAGACGATTATGTAGTAAAGCCCTTTGATCTAAATGAATTAGGTGCAAGGGTAGAAGCCCACTTAAGACGTGAAGACAGAAAGCAGGAGCATTCTATAGTTCGTTTCTTTGGTGATATGGTGATAGACTACTCAAAGCGGCAAATCACAATAAAGGATTCCATTGCTACACTGTCAAAAAAAGAGTTTGATATTGTGGAACTATTATCCACGAATTCAGGACAGGTGTTTAATCGAGAACGGATATACGATTTAGTATGGGGGCTTGAGGGTGATGGGACCAGTGATACAATTATGGAACATATTCGCAATATAAGAGCAAAATTTTCCGTATTCTCACTTCATAGTTATATTGAAACCGTTTGGGGGGTGGGGTATAAATGGAATGGCTAAAGAATCGTAGTTTGAAACAATCTTTTTTTATAATTAGCACACTGTTCCTATGTGTTGGTCTATTGTTGGCTGCTATTTCATTTTTGGTATGTGCTGAGCTTCGAGATAAAGTCGAAGGATATCAGAAATATGAAATGTCTTTAGACGAAAATGGCAAGGTGATTTCTTCCTATCGAGAGGGTGTTTTAGGTGAAAAGGAAGACAAAACAAATCTTTTGTTGAACATATTACAATTTGCTCTTCCTATTTTTTTTGTTGTATTATCCTTGACATTAGCTGATATTACATTTTATCGTATCAAACTGAAAAAGCCACTTTCTATTTTACAAAGTAGCGCAGAACGGATACAGCATCAAGATTTGAATTTCAGTGTTGAAAAGTGTGCAAATGATGAACTTGGAATGCTTTGCTCAGCTTTTGAAACAATGCGTATGGAACTCCAACAAAATAATCAAGAACTTTGGGGACAGATGGAAGAACGAAAACGTTTGAACGCTGCATTTTCCCACGATTTAAGGAATCCTGTAACTGTTTTAAAAGGATGTGCCAACTTACTGAAAAATCGTTTAATTCATGAAAAATTTGATTGTGATAGTGTAAATGAATCGCTCGCTTTGATTGCACAGTATACAGTCCGAATAGAAAACTACGTAGAAGCTATGACAACGGCTCAAAAATTGGAAAATTGGAAATTTTATCCTCAAAACACCTGTTGGTCAGTATTTTCAAGGGAACTGGAGCAAAGCTTATTGTTTCTAGCCGATAACACAGGGAAGGAAATTAAGTTTTCCAGCTATGGAAAAAATAAAGAGATATTTGTTGACAAAGCTATTATTCAAAATGTTTCAGAAAACCTCGTAAACAATGCGCTGCGTTATACCAAAACAATGGTCTCCGTAAAATTTACTTATGATAATGGGAAGGTAATCATATGCGTTTCAGATGATGGCACGGGCTTTTCACCTATTATTCTTCGAAAAGGAATAAGCCCATTTTTGAGAGATGAGAAACAGGACGAGAAAGATCATTTTGGAATGGGACTTTATATATGCTCTATGCTTTGCAAAAAACATGGAGGAAATCTTAAAATAGAAAATTTAGACATCGGAGCAAAAGTGACAGCTTGTTTTCATATTTTATCATCTTGAGGAATTTTTGAGATTTATATTTTACACTCTTCTTTAATCAAAAATAAGGAGAGTGTTTTTTTATGATTATTAAAGCCAATCAAATTTCAAAGATTTATGGTAGTGGTGAAAACAAGGTTGTTGCTTTGAATAAGGTTAACTTAGAAATTGCAGCAGGTGATTTTATATCTATTATGGGACCGTCCGGTAGTGGAAAAAGTACATTACTGCATCTGCTCTCTGGATTAGATAAGCCGACAGCAGGCTCCCTTACCTATGATGGTAAAGAGATCTACAGCTTTAGTGACAAAGAGCTTTCTGATTTTCGCAGACAAAGTATAGGTTTTATCTTTCAGCAATTTAATTTGCTTCCTGTTCTGACTGCAAAAGAAAATATCGAAATGCCATTACTACTTGATAAAAAAAAGACGGATGAAAATTATCTAAGGGAAATTTCTGATCTACTCGGAATCAGCGATAGATTGACCCACTTACCTCATGAGTTGTCAGGTGGTCAACAGCAACGTGTTGCCATTGCACGTGCTCTTATTGCACAGCCAGACATTATCTTTGCCGATGAGCCAACCGGAAACCTTGACAGTAAAAGTGGTAGCCAAGTGATGAAAATGCTTAAAAATATACAGCGTAAAATGGGAAGGACACTTGTACTGATCACGCACGATAACGATATTGCTTCGATGGCAGAAAGACGATTTGTCATTGTGGATGGCATTCTTTCTAAGGTGATGGCAACATGAAATCTTTTCGTACCCTAGCCTGGAAAGAGTTACGAACTCAAAAAATAACTGCTATTCTTATTTTAATTGCAGTTATTCTGTCTACCACGATGACAACCGTAATTGGTCAATCCATTGGAATAGTAAATGCAATGCATCAAAGTCAGGCAATCAACCTAAATGGAAATCGATATGCAACATTTCATCAAATGACTAAAGAACAGGCAAATATACTATCAGAGGATGATCACCTTTCTTACGCAGAGAGCACCATTTCAATTGGAACTGCTACTATTGCTGACAGTAAAGTGTCTATTTTACTGAGAGAATATGTAGGCAATGCTCTTTCTGCCTATCCCTCTGAATCGCAATTAGAAAATGGACGACTTCCGGAAAAAGCAGGAGAAGTTGCTTTACCACAAGATGTTTTGGACACACTTGGCTTTCAAGGAACACTTGGTGATACCATTCCCCTTGATTTTCATATTTCCCTCTTAAGGGATACTGAGTCTGGGTATGAATATTCCCATGACTTTGTTCTTACAGGAATTCTTAAGTCAAATTATATTGGTTATGTAAGCGGTACTGTTCTTGGTATTGTTGGAGAGGGGACAGCGGAAAAGGTACTACCAGATAAGTATTTATTATATTCTGTTGACATTCGTACCAAAAATAAAAGATCTTTTCAAAATGTAGTAGATAAATTAGCTGTACAGTATGCTATACCGGAGTATTGTATTCAGTATAATGATACGATGCTATCTGCTGCTGGAATCCAATATCGAACAGAGTCAACAATTGATGCTGATTTAGGTGTTTCCTATATGACTTTGGCTGGTATATTAATTGGTGTGCTTGTTCTATTTGCTGCTGGACTGGTGGTCTACAATATTTTGAAAATAGCCGTTACAAAACGCATAAAGGACTACGGTATTCTAAGAGCAATTGGTGCAGAAAAAAGCAAGCTTTATCTGTTAGTTTCTTTACAGCTTGCTATTTTGTGCGGGATTGGTATTCCCATTGGTATATTACTTGGAATATTTTCAGCTAAGGGTATTACGACTGTAACAAGCAGTTTTTTCAATCCCGAATTGTTTATGGTGAGTTCCAAAACAGAAGTTATAGCAATGATTGATGAGAATGAGGGCAGTAAATTGATTCCATTGGTCATTAGTGTAGTTATTACTATTTTGTTTTCCTTTCTCTCGGCTTTACCTGTAGCACATTATGCAGCCAAAGTATCACCTACAATTGCAATAATGGGTCAAAAAACCAGCATTAAACGTCGAAATAGGAAAGTAAAACACATCCGCAATTTTGAAGCATTTTATGCACGTATGAACATGAAACGCAATCGTGGCAGGTCAGCCATCACTATACTCTCCCTTGTTATGAGTATCACTGTATTTATAGCATTAGAAAGTTTTTCTGAACTTTTAGACGCTTCCAAAGATATTCAGAAGATGCATCTTGGAGATTATTCTATGACTAGTGAAACTGTTGGATTCTTACTAGAAGATGTAACCAAATTAAGGAATGTTCCAGGCATTCAAGCAGTATCTACTTTGAAATATAGCTTATATCAGCAAAATGAGAATGGGGAACTTAAAGATATAGAAACATCTATTACTCTGCAGCCTAGTGAAAGCTTGCAAATAATCGGTATCGACAAACAACGTTTAATTTCTCTTGCATCTACGCTTCCAGAATTCGATTTGCAAGAGCTTATGAACGGTACAGCGGCTTTGATACAAAATCCAATTCCAGTTTCTTTTGGCAATGTAGAAATGAAAAATACGGTCCTGTCGATTGGCGATAGTATTTCTATAAATGGTGCTTCTTTAACAGTAATTGGTCTGCTAGATTCTCCTATTACACTGGAAAACAAGGGATTTATCAATGGTGTTCAAGTTGTGGTGCCGGATTCTATATATAACCAACTCACAGGGAAAAGTCAATACTCAGAGCTTTATCCAACACTTACGGAGGACGCAAGCCGTTCTTCAGTGGAACAGTCAATACAAGAACTTTGCAGTCGAAGAGAGGGGACATGGCTCTCTTATGCCAATACAGATAAGCAACTAAGAGAAAGTTACGAACAAATTCGCCTACTTGCATGGGGATTAATTTTATTCGTTGGTTTTATTGGTCTTCTAAATATTATTAATACGATGTATACGAATATTCATACTAGAGTGATTGAAATTGGGGTACAAAGAGCGATAGGTATGAGTTCAAAAAGCTTGTATAAAACCTTTTTATGGGAAGGAGCTTACTATGGTATCTTTGCTTCAATAATCGGTAGTGTTTTAGGGTACATCTGTAGTATTTTTGTAAACGCAGCTGCTACGAATGAGATACAACTCATTCCTATTCCTTTTCTATCAATGATGGAAGTGACTATTCTATCCTTAATTGCTTGCCTAATAGCAACTTATATTCCGTTAATAAAGATTGCAAAAATGAATGTTGTGGAATCTATAGAAATGGTTGAATAATTAATTTGAAATAAGGTAGCCAATGCTGTAGCAGACAGTTTTCCGTCATGTACATGGTTGTATGCATCCATATTTACAACACTGGAATCTCCTTTTGTGAAATTTCTTATTTAAACATGCCATTACTTGTCATGTTTTATAGTTACTATAATAGTGTTCCTGAATACTTAGGAAAGTATATAAAAGATAAAAAGGAGAGATTATACAATGTCACGTGAAGTAGTTTTATACATTGCTACAAGCTTAGATGGATTTATTGCAAGGGAAGATAATGACTTACAATGGTTAATTGAGACAGAAGGAGAGGGTGATGCAGGATACGAAGATATGTATCAATCAATAGATACAACAATTATGGGGAAAAAGACATATGATTATGTAATGAAAAACTCAGAATCATTTCCGTATCCTGAAAAAAAATGCTATGTCTTCAGCAATTCTGAAAAAGGTTCAAATGAATATGTGGAATTTGTCAATGAAAATGTAATAGAGTTTACAAGAAAATTAAAGAAACAACAGGGTTCTAAAATATGGATGATTGGAGGAGCGGATATACTTGATGCTTTTATAAAGGAAAATTTAATTGACGAATATATTATTACTGTTACACCTCATATACTTGGCTCTGGTATTCCATTGTTTAAAGAAAAAAATCCTCAAATCGATTTAATTTTAATTGATACAAAGCGGTATGGTCAGTTTGTTCAGATGCATTATAAAGTGAAGCAGTACAAGGAATAGTATTTCGTTGTGTAATAGATTCCAATGCTTTTCGTATTCAACACAAATTAGGACAACTTTGCCTTTAAGTGAAGTTGTCCTTTTATAGCTAAAAGTACTGCGGATGAAATCAAAATCCCCGCCCAAATACAAACCACATTCTTTTACAGAAAAATGCGAATTTATTATGACCTTTCCCCAAGTTCTTAATATAAAGGTTGAAACTATACACTAGTGTCGGTATAATCTGAAATATAAACGACAATAGTGTACAGTTTGTTGTGTGCATTTTTTCATTCATTAAGGAGGTGGCTTATGGCACCAAAGGTTAGTGAAGAATATAAAAAAGAAAGAGAGAGAGAACTGATAGAGGCAGCTAAGAAGGTGTTTATCGAGAAAGGTTTTGTCCACGCATCTATGCAGGATATAATGGACAAAGCTGGAATATCCAGAGGCGCATTGTATAGTTATTTCAATAATATTAATCACGTATTTATTGAAGTTTTAAAATATGATGACGAAAAAGATATTCAATATTTTGTACCATCTGAGGAAGGCCCACTGTGGCCCCAGTTAAAAAAATGGATTGAAGAACAGCAAATTTATATTGAGGCAATTGATCAAACATTGGTCTATGCAAAGGCAGAATTCTTTTTATCGTATAAATACACACATAATAAAGATAATTTCCCTTACATTTCTGAACGCTACCATCGTATTAATGAAGTAATAGAAGAAGTATTAAATGAAGGCATGCGTAAGGGGGAATTTAGCCCTCAACAATCTACCCATTCTATTGCAAGGTATATCCTCTCATTTATAAACGGTTTAATGTTGGACACGTTTCAGCTAGGATATGAACAAACAAAAGTAAAGGATCAGTTATCCGTCTTACTTTTCTCTTTAGAAAAATTAATTAATCCAAAATCCACTTACAATAAGGAGTGAACTTTATGTTGTTTGAATCATCAAGAGTGAGACTAAGAAAAATGACAAAGGAAGATACAGAACTATATCACCAATGGAGAAATGATGTGGAAGTTATGCATTCCACTAACCCATCTTTAGATGTTTACCCAATAGATGAGACGAAAGAATTTGTAGATCATGTTATATTAGGATCTCATACTGCCAAAAGCTATATTATACTTACAAAAGGAAATGAAATACCAATTGGCATTGTGTCATTAATCAACATTGATTATAAAAATAGAAATGCTGAATGTATAATTGACATCGGAGAAAAGAAGTATTGGGGAAAAGGATTTGGTTCAGAGAGCTTGAGATTACTGTTGCATTATGCTTTTTATGAAATGAATCTTCATCGAGTTTACCTAAAAGTATTTTCATTTAATGATAGAGCTATACATTTGTACAATAAGATTGGTTTTCAACAGGAAGGAAACAGTAGACAAAGTCTATTTAGAGATGGGGAATGGCATGACATCATTCATATGGGAATTCTGCAAAATGAATACTTTGAGAAACAAGTAAAGAAAATATAAAAATTGTACGGTGGAAAAACAAAATTAATCTAGTAAAATGGGTGTACACAAAATAACATTACTTCAATCGGCACTGACTGTCGATTTTGACTATAGCCTCTTTTTATCCAATCGATTTCACATTTCTAGAAAAGGAGGTTGATACTTATGAATTTTAAAGAATTAAAAAAGATTGCAACTGCAGTTACTTCACCTACAGAATTAAATGATTTTATTCAATACGGAAGTGTTGGTGCAGCCATTGAAACCATAAATGGGAATATCTATACAGGGATTAGCATAGATACAGCTTGTTCCATGGGTTTTTGTGCAGAGCATGCAGCAGTTGCTGACATGTTGAAAAATGGCGAATATCAAATAAAAGCTTTTGTAGCAGTAGACTCGGAAGGAAATGCTGTTCCGCCATGTGGACGGTGTCGTGAGCTAATCAGTCAGCTTTCAAAAGAAAACTTAGAAGCCGCTGTAGAGGTTGAAAATGACACTGTTGTTTTATTGAAAGAGATTTTGCCGTATGACTGGAAAACCAACCGAGGCAGAGAGTGGTAATTGATTCTAATAATGGAGGGGATTCCTAGAAAGAACTAAGGAACCATCATTCATTGTCCACTAGGAACTGAAATATCTGATGAAAATTTGCTATTAAAATAAGGCAAGATCAAATAGAGAGTGAGCTTATTTACAGCTCACTCTAATTTATTATATCCCGAGCATTGGTAGATGTTTTCGAGTATGATAAGTGAGTGCCAATGCAATGCACTGTTTTAATTCATTTATTGGAATTTCATCATTCACAGCAAATACAATCGCTCGGCTACCTTCATAATTGAATAACTCTTTATAAACCTCTTTAAACGTATCAATTAACTTTGTATTACAGTTAACATACATGGCGTATTGATCTGGTCTTGACTGTTTCCAGCCGATTCTAATTGTACTACCTTTTTTTGTAATATAGCTAGGCTCTCCCCATTTTATCGTTTCTTCCACATGATTAAGGTTTTCAATCTCTTTTGCAGTATCCATAATTAACTGGCGAAGAATCAAAAGTTTAGATTGAATGTGTTCAGGATACTGTTTGAATACTATCCCCATCTTAGTGTTTTCAATTGTACTCATATTATTCATTCCCTTTTTTTAATAACAACTAGTCAACAAATATTTTTAGATATTCTATTCAGGTTGACTGTTGTTATATAAAAGCTATTTTATCGAAATATAAATTTCCGCTTGTCCATCCTCTGGATTAATATCCTTGCTATAATATTCAAAATCCCCTGTAAATGCTCGGTTATTACCTGGCTGCTGGGACCATTGCCAAATATCAGACCAAGTACGCTGGACCATCTCAATAATTGGTCCACGTTCAGTGACAAATACAGCATATTTTGCAGCAGGTACCGTAAATGCATTTAACCTATCTAAATTTTGAAGCTGTGATGTTTCCTGAACTTTAACGCTGACCATTATTTCATAAAGTCCTGCATCTCCCTGTTCATAGTTGAAGTAACAGCTATAATGACCATCTTCTTGTATAGTAACACCTAGCTTGTTACCAATATTTTGCGAATGGAACTGTTCAAATAACTTACCAATTTTGCCATCTTTGCTTAGTTCGGTTTCATTTGTTGTAACGGCACTAATTCCAGCTAACGTGAAGGAGGGTAATTCCTCAATTCGGGTAGGTTCAATTCGTTTTAAAGTAATTTTGTCTTCAGACGTTTCATGTTTCCATTCTGTCAAATTCTTTTCTTTGTTTTGTTTCATCCTTAATCATTCTCCTTATTATAGAATGAAACCAGTATAAAACAGTAAACCTGACAACTGCCTGTCAAGTTGCTTTGTCATTTTTATAAACTTTTGCTATTTTTTCCGCACGACTAGTAATGATTTTCCGTAAATGTTGAGGCTCAAGCACCTCTACATGATGTCCTAGGCTAAGAATGAAACTATAGAGCCATTCATTTTCTGGATATGCCTTTTTTACTAGCCAACTTCCATCCTCAACTGGCAAAAGTTCTTCAATGCCAAACCATTCTTCAGCTAAATGACGAGCCTTATCTTGGAAACGAAAGACAACTTCTGGTGTTGATGGCTTTAATTTATTCTTACCTTCGTTATGCTCCTGATTAGAGGGATTTCGACGAATGAAGGTTTTTTCATGATCTATTCTAAGCCCTTTCATTCTTTTTAGTTTAAAAAGGCGGAACTCTTCTTTTTCTAAACAATAAGCTTGCAGATACCATTGCCTTCCTTTGAGAATGAGCATATGAGGCTCTACATTTCGCTGGGAAACTTCACCTTCTGCATTGGAATAGGTGAAGTTAACTAATACACAGCTATCTAATGCTTCGTCTAACAAAATTAATTTCGCACGGAGATGTTTACTACCACCCCAAGGAGAGTAATCTATAAGTACACGATTTGTCTTATGTTGAAATTCTTCTTCATGTTCTGGTAGTACGACACTATTTATTTTTTCTACTAGTCGTTGGTGTTGCTCTTTGCTATATGAAGTGGAGATACTGCGTAGGGCAGTAACGATAGTAGCAAGCTCGTCATTTGTTAGTATATTTCGATCTAAACGATAACCTTCTGACAAACCAATACCACCGTTTGTTCCTTGATAGGTGACGATTGGGATGCCGGCCGCATTAATTGCGTCAATATCTCGATATATCGTTCGTACAGATACCTCAAATCGCTCTGCCAACTCCTTAGCCTGTACCATACGTCGGTTTAGCAGTAGAATAATGATGGATAATAGTCTTTCAAGTTTCACAATATGTAACCTCCGTTTTAATAAGCAAGAATCTATTTCATTAAGATATTGATAAAAGTCTTAATATTAGAATTTTTTAGAATAATACAGTAATACATTACTAGATGAAGTGCAAACCTAACTGTTTAATACGTTAAAATACTATACACTTTTTAAGGATACTATTTATTGTAAGTTAACTTGGATTATAAATCTATTTCAATTGCTTCTAATATTACGACAGAAAAATTAATTGGAGTGGAGGATCATCATAATAACTTTGAAAGGTAAATTTTCGGGGATTTCGAATTTAGGATTTTGACAATAATCTTAGTTGGATGTTATTATTTACCTATCGTTAAGTAGGAAAGGTGAAATAATGAACAATAGTCATACAATATTAAATTTTTCTAAAACAGATAAAGTTATCTTGTGGCTCGGTTTCCCTATCATCGGGTTAGTGCTAGGTTGGTTTCTTCCTAGTATTTCAAAATGGGCAAGCACTTTGCCGTGGGTGCCTTTCTTTCAGGGACCTTTAAACTTAATTGCATCCTTTAATGGAGCTTGGGTTGGTTTTATCACGATGGCCCTTGGTTTGATTGTGGGATTTGCATTGACTTTATTATCTTTTCATGAGAGCTTAGAAATGATTATAGATGATGAGAAAGTAATTTTAAAACTTAGAGATGATGAAATTCTATTAAATAAGGAAGATATCTCACTTGTATTGTTAGATGAAAAACAGTTAGTTTTGCTAGGCAACGATAAGAAAGAAATTTTTCGATATAAACAAGAGCTAAATAGAAATGCCATTAGTGCTGCATTTATAAAACATAATTATTTTTGGAATGATATCGATCCATTTAAAGAAGATTTTAAAAAATGGGTTGTAGATTGTCCAGATTTATCACCAGCAGCAAATGCACTATTAAAAGCAAGGAAAATAGCAATTGAAAAAGGTGAGGATGAGGAAGTTTTTCAGCTAGCTAAAGAGCTTTGGAAGCTAAGAATATCAGTTAAAGAAAAAGATAAAAGTCAATATTATCGATGAGCAACAAAGATAAATGAAGACTATTAAGATTATTATAAAAGATTAATATGTTATTCACTAATGTAGCAATATTTTACAAAAGACTGTCTAGAAAAATTAAGGCTGAATCCAATTATTAGGTTCAGTCTTTGTTTTGCATAAAAAAAAAGATAAAGCAAAACCACTTTTTTAATTACTTGAGTTGAAATTAATGAATTTCTTTTTTTAGTCGATTAATTAGGAAACAAAGCTAATTTCAATTTTGTACTTTCTTATTTAAGCATTTTTAACATAATAGAGGAAGTCGAGCATAGTGAAGAGCTTGTAAAATGCGAAAAATGCTTAATTTCGTCTTTTTAGTTACGTATACATATTAATTATTAGCAGTCTTGCACAAGTGAAAGATGGAAACTTATTTTAAAGAAAGCAAATAACAATAATAAACGGAGGTTTTTCGTATGTCTCAACTGCCTGAATATGCTATGAATTCAACTGAAAACGAAAAAACATGTAAAGAAGTGCAGCAATTCGACAAACAACTGACATCACTTTTTGATTCGCTTAAAGTTCCAGGTGTAGCTGTACTTGTTTTTACCAAAGATAAAGTATTGTACAAGAAAGAAATCGGATATGCCAATCTTGAAAAGAAAATTCCTTACACATTGGACACAGTTACTAATATTGCTTCTATAAGTAAAACCTTTATTGGAGGATCATTGGCAAAAGCTCAGGAAGATGGCTTGCTTAGCCTGGATGAAGATATCAATGACATACTTCCTTTCAAAGTAGTAAACCCATATTTTCCAAATGGGAAAATTACTTTAAAAAATCTTGCTTCACATACATCCGGAATTGAGGACGACGAAACTAAATATATCTATTCATACAGTGCTTATGGCGCAAAGAATATGACCTTGAAAGATTTCTTATATAGCTATCTGAATCCTGAGGGTAAATGGTATTCAAGGGACAATTTCTCAAACAATAAACCAGGAACAAGCTTTTCTTACAGTAATATCGGGTCTGCACTTGCAGGGTACTGCATCGAAGCAAGAAGCAAAATGACATATGCCGATTATGTGAGGAAAAATATATTTGAAAAGCTATCTATGAACAACAGCGGTTGGAACAGGAGCGAGTTCAAACTAGCAAACATAGCTTTAAATTATTCTAAACTGAGGATTGATTTTACCAATCATACAGAATCTATGGGTGCCACCCTTGAACCAATGCCTGCTTATGAGTTAATTACGTATCCTGATGGCGGGGTTATGACAACGGTTAATGATCTATCGAAATACTTGCAAGCTATTATGAAAAGACAAGATACATTTATTACAGCGAAAAGCATTGATTTAATGCTACAAAAACAATTTAACGACACGAATGTTCCTCCAGAATGCAAAGAAACTGATGAAAATATAGGATTATTCTGGAGTTATAGTGGCGAAAAGGTCTGGGGACATACTGGCAGTGATCCTGGAGTAGATACATCTATGTATGTAAATTCAAACAACGTAGGTTTAATAGCTTTTATAAACACTGATGACTCTAGTTTGGATGGAGAGAAATACGAAGAAATAGTAAACTTGCTGATGAATTGCCCAATTAAGTAGGATTATGTTTAAGAAAATTGAATTGAATCCCAATAAACCAGCATAAACGTATATTATGTCAGCTTAATTTAGAGGGGGATTTTGTAGTTGGTGAGTGATTTGAGTAATAAAGAAATACCAAAGCAAGCCATACAAGCACTAAAAATCGTAGAGAAATTGCTTGGAAAATCTATAGTCGGAGTATTTTTATTTGGTTCTGTGGTAAATGGTGGTTTACGCATTAACAGTGATGTAGATGTCCTAGTGGTCGTGAAACATTGTTTATCTGAGGGGACTCGAAAAAAACTAACGGACAAATTAATGCTGATATCTGGNNAAACACAGACTCTATCAGACCACTTGAAGTCACGGTGGTAAATCATAGCGATCTTGTACCTTGGCGATACCCACCCAAAAATGAATTTATTTATGGGGAGTGGCTCAGAAGTGAGTTTGAAAAAGGACAAATCCAGGAACCAACCTATGATCCTGATTTGGCAATTGTTTTAGCACAAGTGAGGATGAATAGTATTTCTCTATTTGGTCCTAATGCTTCAGATATACTTGATCCCGTTCCGATGATAGATATTCGAAGAGCGATTAAGGAATCTTTACCAGGGTTGGTAGAGGGTATCATAGGTGATGAACGTAATGTAATTTTAACCCTAGCTCGAATGTGGCAGACGGTGTCTATCGGTGAAATTTCTTCAAAAGATATGGCTGCAAAATGGGCTTTACCTCGGTTACCCAAAGAATATTCGACTTTACTCGATTTAGCTAGAAAAGCTTATCGTGGAGAAATTGTTGATAAGTGGGAAGCAAGGGATTCCGAGGTGACAGCACTCATTCATTATATGAAAAATTCTATAGAAACTTGTCTTAGCGAAATCGATTGAACTTTTTTATAATTGAACAATACTAAAACAAAGGACGAATCCATTTTGATCAAATTTTTCAAAATGGATTTTTTCGCTTATCGGCATAAAATATAGGCTTAAGGGTGCTTTTTATTAGAAGATAAATAAGATGAAGGGTAAAATAACAAATCAGAGTTTGATAATAATTACTTTTATTTCCTACAAGTAAAGTTTGCGGTTACTCATTTAATAGAGTGTGAGAAGAGTCAGAACTGAAGGCATTGTTTAATAGAGGGCTGTATAGAAAGTTGATAGTGACAAGCAGATCAAAAATAGTTAAATTGAGTAAGAGGATGAAAATAGTAAGAGTAGTAAGAATTATTCATTATAAATACTGACACTAAAAGAGCTAAGGCTTAAAGAGAAGTAATTATCACGAAATTTACTGGAAGGTAAAAAGAGGTAAATAATTTTGATAAATAAAGTTACGAAATCAAAAAAATTACTGATAATTATTAGTTTTATTTTTATCTTACTATCAATGCGCTTTGGGTGGTTTCTTTATTTTAATGCACCTACAAATCAAACTGCAGAAAGGGGAGTTGTTGATTTACGTCATATAACGTTAAAGGAAGATAAGGTTATTTTTTTAAATGGGGAATGGCTATTTTATCCTTCAAAGTTTATAATTGACGATTCTAGCACAAATATCGAACCACAGTACATACAAGTTCCTGGTAATTGGAAAGAACAAATGGAGGCGCTTGAGGGGTCCTCTATAGGTAATGCCTCCTACAGGCTTAAAATTTTGCTTCCCGATCAGGATGAAACGATATATGGAATTAAATTAGAAGGATTTGAGTCGTATGCAAGTATTTATGTGAACGGAAAATTGGTGAATAGTGAAAACCTTGCTAATAAATACCCATTAGAGCAAATAAAAAAACAGGGACCCATGACGGCCATATTTTCCTCTGAGGCAAAAGAAATTGACTTAATTATTCAAATTTCCAATTATGATAGTTTTAATTCGGGAGGTTTGAAAGATTCGGTCTATTTTGGGCTTCATTCTGCAATTACAAAGGGAGCCACCTTCTCCGAATCATTGCAATTGCTAGTTAGTGTAATTTTTTTTCTACACGGTTTCTATGCGTTATCGATTTTCTTCCTTGGGAGAGGGCAATATGAAAAGGAATTACTCTATTTTAGTTTTTTACTCATTCTTAATGGATTTATTATTTTAATAGACGATAATGTTCTGTTAAATCTCCCAATAAAGAATGCGCTTTACATTAAATTACTGATAGTGTTACTGATTGGATTACTACTCTTAACATTAACATTTATTAATGAACTCTATAAAATTAAGTCTACACTATCAAATGTATTATACGTACTATTCATCCCCATAGCTCTGACAATATTGATAACATCAGCTTTGCACTATACACCTATGAAATTGATTGTAATTTTTTACGGAATTTTTATTGCCACCCAGCTTATTGTGCCTACTATTTCAGCTATTGTAAAAGGAAATATTGATGGAATTTTTATACTTTTTTATTTGATTTGCTTTATATCAAATAGTATATGGGGAACTGCCATTAAAACTCTTGTAATTAATATACCTTATTATCCATTCGATTATTTCATTTCAATAATTGTTATTGCCCTACTACTGATAAGGCGACATATTAATGTTATTCGATTAAATAATGAGCAATATGAAAAACTAGTAAAGTTGGATGTTCAGAAAGATATATTTCTAGCGAATACATCTCACGAGCTACGCAATCCATTGCACGGTATACTAAACATTACACAATCGCTTCTTGAAAGGGAGTCATCGCAATTAACAAAGAAAAGTAAAGAAAATCTTGAATTGCTATTACAAATTGGCAATCGAATGGCATTTACTTTGAATGATTTATTAGATATAAATCAACTAGAAGAAGGACAAATTCAGCTAAATCAAAAAACACTCAACTTATATAGTGTGACATCTGCGGTTATTGATATGATTCAATTTATAAAAAATACAAAAAAATTGGATATCATTTCAGAAATTTCAGCATTTTTTCCACCAGTTTATGCGGATGAGAGCAGACTTGTCCAAATTCTTTTTAATTTACTTCATAATGCTGTCAAATTTACGCATGAAGGAAGTATTACGATCAATGCCATTCATGATGATAAGGTAGCAACTATATTGATTAGCGATACTGGCATAGGAATGAGTGAGGACGAAATAAAACGCATTTTCCTTCGTTATGAGCGTTTTGAAAAGACTACTGCAATGGGAGTAGGACTTGGTCTAAATATAGCCAAACAGTTAATCGAACTTCATGGGGGGACAATTGCAGTACAATCAGAAGAAGACAAAGGGACAACCTTGTCTTTCACGATTCCATTAGCAATCGATTCAAATGTATCAATTGAAAAGGAGGTTTCAGCAACAGCAGCTAATATCTATCCACTACCTAAAAAATCTTTTGATATCACATCAAAACCATTAATTGATGATGAACAAAGGGCAGTGCTAAGTAGCAATATACTTATTGTTGATGATGATCCGATTAACTTAAAAGTTATTAGTAGTGTACTGGGAGAACTATATCATATCTATACTGTCACGAGTGGAGCAGAGGCACTGAAAATGATTGACGCTGGAAATTGGGATATGATTATTTCCGATGTTATGATGCCAAAAATGTCAGGCTATGAATTGTGTAAGGAAATCCGCAAGCGCTTTACAATTGTAGAGCTTCCTGTCTTGCTGCTGACTGCAAGAACCCAACCAATAGATGTTTACACGGGATTTCTTGCAGGTGCAAATGATTATGTTTCAAAGCCAACAAATGCCCTTGAACTAAAAGCACGTGTTCAATCGCTGCTTGCACAAAATCAAGCAATTAAAGAGCAATTACGTCTAGAAGCTGCATATTTGCAAGCGCAGATAAAGCCACATTTTCTGTTTAACACGTTAAATACAATCTCTTCTTTAGGTGAAATAAATCCTTCTCGAATGACTGATTTATTGATTGAATTCGGTAATTATTTACAAAAGAGTTTTAGTTCAGACAACATAAAAAACTTAATCCCCATAGAAGAAGAATTCGATCTTGTTCGTTCCTATTTGTTTATAGAAAGTGAAAGATTTGGCGACCGACTCGAAGTTTCTTGGGATTTAGATGAACTAAAGGGGATACTTATACCACCTCTTTCTGTTCAAACCATTGTAGAAAATTCTCTGAATCATGGCATTCTCAAAAAAACAGAAGGTGGAATCGTTGTTATTTCCGTAAAAAATCATGAGAATTATCATGTTGTTTCTGTAGAGGATAATGGGGTTGGTATGACAGCTAGTCAGATTGAGGAAATTCTTTTAAGGACTAATAAACATCAGCATGGTATCGGCATAGCCAATACAAACCATCGTCTTCAACGAATTTTCGGAAGAGGAATTCAAATTGAAAGCCAATTAAATCATGGCACAATCGTTTCATTTTACATTCCTAAACGGTTACCAAATATTTTTGAGTAATCAATAATTAATAAGTTTGTTGGATTATTCGAAGTTAAACATAAAACTCTCTACTTAGCCAGACTAACCATTCGAGGAAAGGGTGCTGATAGGTGGAAAGGACAGGATTTAAAATTAAAGAATGGGATGAATTATGAAAGAAACTACCCTTCAAATATTTGAACATGCAGGTTTTTTTGCAATATTGATTAGCTTATTTGTTAATATTGTTATTAGTATTATTGGTATATTACCGAGTGTTTTTATTACAGCAGCTAACCTTGCGTTTTTTGGGTTTTATCAGGGGTTAATTGTTTCAATTATAGGTGAGGGATTAGGTGCAGTCATTAGCTTTGTTTTATATAGAAAGGGTCTGAAAATATGGAGATTAAAGGATTTCCAACACCCAGTAATGGTAAAACTAAAGCAACTTGAAGGAAGTAAGGCTTTTTGGATGATTTTATGTTTGAGAATTCTTCCTTTTATTCCTTCTGGTGCTATAACATTAGGCAGTGCTTTTTCCAAAGTCTCGATTAGTTTATTTGCAATCGCTAGTACTCTAGGAAAAATACCTTCACTTATTATGGAAGCTGGCGCAGTCTTTGGTTTTATGCAAGTCAATCTAAAATGGAAAATTGTAATTTTAGTAGCCTTCGTTCTTATATTGATGTGGATTGGGAGAGTTAGAAGAAAAGAGATAGCAAATAGAAGCACTTAGTATTCTTTCAATTGAGGTATATATTATCATAAGATGAATTTTAATATCCATAGATTCTCCATATTTTTTTGTTACAGTTCCATTGTAATGAAAAATAAAGGAGGAAACATAATGAATTCAAAAATTTTAATTACTTCATTACTACTTGGAACTGTTGTTATTGGAGGATGTAATGCAAGTAATTCAGGTTCTAATGAAGGTAAAACTATGGATCATTCCAGTATGGGGCAGAAAGAAATATCGAACATGGAGGGGATGGATCATTCCAATATGCCTCAGAGGGAAATGGCAGATATGGAGAACAGCCATGCGAATCATACAAATCCACTATCGTTAAATAATTCCACCGG
This sequence comes from Lysinibacillus sp. UBA6686, assembly GCF_002455205.1. NCBI lineage: Bacteria > Bacillati > Bacillota > Bacilli > Caryophanales > Bacillaceae > Lysinibacillus > Lysinibacillus sp. UBA6686. The sequence goes on from NZ_DKJS01000005.1 coordinate 32,695, forward strand.
AGAAAATGAAATAGCGCTACCCACACTAGTTGAACCTAAGAATGGAGTCGTTAATATTACTGCACAACAAGGAACGATGGAAATCTTTAAAGGTATTGAAACTGAGACATATGGATATAATGGTTCGTTCTTAGGACCTATTATCCGTTTGAAAGAAGGAGAAACCGTAACATTAAGAACTAAAAATGATTTATTCGAACAAACTACATTCCACTGGCATGGCGTAGAGATTCCAGGTGAAGGTGATGGTGGTCCACATCAAATACTGGAACCAGGTACATCAAAAGATGTGAAATTTACAGTAAGTCAGGAAGCATCTACATTATGGTTTCATCCACATCCAGAGGGGGCTACAGCTGAGCAAGTGTACAAAGGGTTAGCTGGTTTAATCTATATTGAAGATGAGAAGTCAAAAAAACTTGGACTACCAAATGAATACGGAGAAAATGATTTTCCTTTAATATTTCAAGATAGACAGTTTACTGAGGAAAAACAATTTGACTACCAATCAGTTCTTAATGAAGATGGTACTATTGGAGACACATTATTAATTAATGGTACATTAAATCCAAAACTTACAGTAGGAAAAGAAAAAGTGAGACTTCGTTTATTGAACGGATCGAATGCAAGAAATTATACATTTAAATTAAATACAGGAAATAAGTTTCAACAAATAGCTACAGATGGTGGTTTTTTAAATAAACCAATTTCTATGAGTGAAATTTCATTAACACCGGGTGAGAGAGCAGAAATTATTGTTGACTTTTCAAAATTTGATGCTAAAAGTGATATCGCTTTAGTAAATGAAGAAGATATAATTTTATTACCATTTATAGTTGATAAACAAAAGAAGAATTCAATTGAAACTCCCAAAAGTTTAAATGATTATACCGTTACAGATACTGAGAGAAACTTACCAGTAACAAAAAAACTTAAACTTTTCGGAATGGGAAAAATGGTAACAATAAATGATAAAAAATATGATATGAACCGTATTGATTTCACTCAAAAACAAGGTGATACTGAAGTATGGGAAATATACAATAAACCAGATATGATGGGTGGCATGACGCATCCTTTCCACATCCATGGTACACAATTTAAAATAGTTTCAATGAATGGAAAAGAACCTCCTGCAAACCTACAGGGCTGGAAGGATACAGTTTCAATCGAAGCTGGTCAAACAGTTAAACTAGCAGTAAAGTTTAATGATAAAGGGATTTACATGTTCCACTGTCATATCCTTGAACATGAAGAAAATGGAATGATGGGGCAAGTTGAGGTAAATTAAATTTTAGAATTGGTTTATTTAGTTGCTATTTTAGTAGAGAATTCTGTAAATAATGATGTTCTACCGTCATTCTTGATTCCTCAACTCTATACACAAAGCCCAGATACTCATTTATTTTAAGTCTGGGCTTGCTTTTGATGCTCGCAAGGCACTGCATTCATATTCATTTCAAACCATATTCTATTAAGTACAGTAGCATTCTATTTAGCACTAATGTGATATTTGTAATATCCTATGCAGGGAATTATGACAAACAAAGTAAAAATGGCAATGAATGAACCTATATTTGAACAGATGATACAAAGTTATGTCTTAAGTTGATTTAGTGTATTATAGTGGAAATGCTAATTTTTTATTAATTCTGTTACATAGAAGGGGATTTCTAGTGATTTTGATATGGCTGTTCATGTACATAGCAATTTTTTAGAAAATAAAGTTTTTTGAAATTTTTAACTTAATTTTAACTTTGAACTTGTAATGTTAAAGAAACTGGATTTATATAGAAAGTAAAGATGAAAAAGTTAGTTAGCCATGGACAATAGGCAGTTTGTTAAACATCAAAAGGGGCAGCATTCCTAAAAAATGGTGGGATTTACTCAATTAATTTGTAAGGTAGTTTGACACCTAATTAAAGAATCAAAAATGAGACAATCAAGTAACGCTTCTATTAAAGTTATAACGTAAAGGATCTTGAAACATATTAAACAATAGAGCTTGTCCCAGTATAAACAACTCAGTTAGCAATTAAACTACAGTCAATATTCTGTTATATAAGACGACTAACCCTAAATGAATATATAGTAGAGAAGTTTTTTATAGGGATAGCGTTGTTCTAAGTCACTTGATTACAGATAGGGGAGGATTAAAGTAGAGATATGGATCAGTGGAGTAATATAGAGACCGCATTGTACACTTCTATTTTTACTGTTTTTCTTGGTTTAATATTTTATTTTAAATTGTGGTGGGATGGTCCAGGTGTGAGCTGGTCATTTACCAAGAAGTTTTTTTGTATTTTGGTCATAACAGTATGTATTGTCGGCGTTTGTGCTTATTTTATGAGCTAAATGAAAGTTGACAAGTAAGAGTTAACACAAAAATTAAGCTAACATTTTAAATCTAATATAAATTTAGGGTTTCAATTCTATGTAATATATAGAACCGTATTAAAAGGAGTAATAAAAAATGAGATTATGGCATGTGGATTTATTAAAGTATCTACCAAAAGGACAGCTACTTTCACAGTGGAGAGAATTAAATAGTATATTTGCCAAAGAGGATAAACATATATTAATTAATTATATTTATGAATATTCTAAAATTGATTTGTATGTTTATACAGAAAAAGTAATTAAAGAAATGAAAAACCGTGGTTATCAAATTAGGTCATATGAAAAAATGAATAAATACTTTGAACATTTAGAGTCAGTTAAGCATGTTAAACCTTTTAAAAATCATCATGACAATGAATATCTTCAAATTTGCTATTACAATCTAAAGGAAAAGTTTATACGGGGGCAGAAAGATTTCGAAGTGAATATGTATAATAATTTATGTAGGTATGTAAATAACATTTTTAAGAATAGTATCGATGGCTCTATCTAGATTTCTCTCCTCAAGTTATACTAGTGGTGTCTTTTTCACATGTTATTGCAATTGTTGTTAAGCATTTTCAGACAATCTTTAGAACAACAGACACTTGAGCGTGTGCTAAAGAATGCGCTGTAAGATTGTCTATTACTTGTATTTTTGTCAATAAAATGATTATGAATGTGTTCCGATAATCTTAATTCTAGCTAAGACCTTAAAAAGCAAATTAGAATATTTGTATTTTTATAACCCTAATTTACTAAGAAATATAGTAGGAGTTTTTATAAAAAATACTTAAAAATTTCCGATATTCACATTATAAAGCGATAGCACGTATGTGGAGGTGTTGAAAAATGGGGATGATCGGCTATTACATTGCTTTGCAAGAAGAAGAAATCCAGCAGCTTGCGGCCAGAACCAAAATGCTAGAGGACATGGACCCCTATAACAGAGAAAATCTTGATATTGATAAATCATGGCAGGCACTTTATTACGTACTCTGCGATGATATTTGCGATGGCGAGCCACCGCTTGGTTATGTCGTTCCAATGGATCAGGCTAACTACTTGGAATTTGGAGATATTGGTGCCTTTTATTTAACTCACCGACAAATTTGTGAAGCTTATCAAGCCATTGAGGCGATGACACGAGATGAGCTTCTAGCTAAATACAACTATAATAAGATGCTTGAGGAGGATATCTATCCTCTCTACAGCGACGGTGAAGAGAAAGATGGAGAAGCAGAACAGTTTTTTGACTATCTATACATTTATTTTAAAGATATTCGCAAGTTCTTTGCTGAAACCATATCCGAAGGCAAAGGACTAGTATTCTGTATTTCATAATACCTATGCACACTACAAAGTCTGGCACTGAATAACGTAGTACCTGCCAGACTAATGCCTAATAGAGAGTAATCTTAGTTTTCGGTTACTTATTTAATCTGAATTTCTCGAAACGTAATATACTCCTTTATATAAAGTTACTTTGTCATTATCCCATGCTATAAATCCTTCATTCATGCTTTTTACTTCGAAAGTTGACGTTTGTTATCTATTCCAATACTTTTCTTCACGTAAAATCAATTCTGTTACTCAATCAACCATCCCTTCCTTAAAGCATTTTCTTTTTGTAACCCTATCGTTTTGCATTTGAAAATCCATATTCTTTAGATAAACAACTGATGACGATTCAGCGCGCTTTAATTATATAAATCGAACAAGAAAGGTCACCAAGAATTTTTGATTAAGTAAAGGGCAATATCATACAAGAATGTGATTTCTACTTTTGCTATACTGGGCAGCAGGTAATCAAGAAGGGAGGCAGGCAAAATGTATGAAGCAGGAAATGAGAATAGTAAAATATGATGCCCAATTAAAGATTGAAGCCTATCACTTCAAGGGAATTATGCAAAAATTCCCTAATCATTTTCATGAATATTATGTGATTGGGTTTATAGAAAGTGGTAGACGACTTTTATCCTGCAAATCTAAGGAATATATCATTGAACCGGGAGATTTGTTGTTATTTAATCCCCGTGACAATCATGCTTGCGAGCAAATTGATGGTAAAACATTGGATTATCGTTGTATAAATATCCAACCTGAAGTGATGAGAAGGGCTGTCTTTGCTATTACAGGAGAAGAGCTACTACCATATTTTACTCCCCCAGTACTTTTTCATAATGAATGGGTAGCTGTACTTCAGGATCTACATCAGATGCTTATCCAGGAAGAAGCTTGCTTTAGAAAAGAGGAAGTTTTTTATTTTCTTTTAGAGCAGCTAATGGAAGAATATACGGAGCAGGGGATATCAACAAGTACTACAGCGCAAAGCACAAAAATAACAGCAATCTGTGAATTTTTAGAAAAACATTACATGGAAAATATTATACTAGAGGACCTATGTAATCTAACAGGATTGAGTAAATACTATTTGCTTCGATCTTTTACCAAGCAAATGGGCATCTCTCCATACAGTTATTTAGAAACTATAAGAATAGATAAGGCGAAAAAAATGCTAGAGCAAGGAGTATTACCAATAGACGTGGCATTTAAGACAGGATTTACTGATCAAAGCCATTTTTCTAACTTTTTCAAGAAGTTTATAGGGCTTACACCAAAACAGTATATGAATATTTTTAAGGATGTACGGAACTGATCATAGAAAGGATTTATATGGATACAGAAAAAAAGATTAACGGACATTTTTTAGCAGTAATCACTATTTTTATTTGGGGTACAACCTTCATATCAACTAAGATCTTATTAGATGCAGTTTCACCTATTGAAATCTTATTTTTGAGATTTATCATTGGTTTCCTTGTTCTACTCCTTGTTTATCCTCACTGGTTTAGTGTGAAAGAAAAAAAACAGGAGCTATATTTTGCAGGAGCAGGGTTATGTGGTGTTACATTATATTATTTACTCGAAAATATAGCACTAACTTATACCTTTGCATCCAATGTAGGTGTCATTATTTCAATAGCACCGTTTTTTACTGCCTTCCTTGCACATTTATTTTTGAATGGTGAGAAATTAAGATACCAGTTTTTGATTGGTTTTGTAGTTGCACTAGTTGGTATTTTCTTTATTAGCTATAATGGAAGTAGCAACTTAAAACTAAATCCGTTGGGAGATCTACTAGCTGTTTTAGCTGCGGCAGTATGGGCTATCTATTCTATACTGACCAAGAAAATTAGCGAGTTTCAGTATAATACGATTCAAACAACACGAAGAATTTTTTTCTATGGGTTAATTTTTATGATACCTACATTATTTATCGTTGGATATAAACCAAATATAAATCAACTAATGCAACCAACTAATCTATTGAATATCCTATTTTTAGGGGTGGGAGCATCTGCAATTTGTTTTGTAACGTGGAATTCTGCAGTAAAAATATTGGGTGCAATAAAAACTAGTGTTTATATCTATATGGTTCCCGTAATAACCGTTATTACTTCGGTACTTGTACTGAATGAAAGAATTACAGGATTCGCTACGACTGGAATCATACTTACTTTAGTAGGATTATTTATTTCTGAGCGTAAAGCTTTGCAATACAAACGTAGTGATTAGAGTAACTGTGAGGTTGCCTAAAATTGAACTATGGATTGGGATAAAGATACTTGGCGGATTATATTAGATGAACTTTCCGAACGCAATGAGCTAACGCTATATGAACTTACGACACAACTCGTTATGAAACCTAACCTTGTCATTTCACGACAGGCGATAACTAAACATCTTAATACATTGGGGGATGCAGGGCTTGTAATTTCGAAACGAAAGGGAAAACATAGAGTACTCACATTTAACAAAGAACCACTAAGAAGTTTACTGGAAGAATGGTTAAATTAACATTATCACTAATGATGATGTATGAGTTTTGCAATTTGGAGCCAGATTGTTAGAAGTGAACCATATAGCGTAAATAGTAAGGAGGACAAAACATGTTGAAAATTATTATAACTAGTATATTCGTCCAAGATCAAGATAAGGCACTAGAATTTTATACAAAAACATTAGGCTTTGTAAAAAAGCATGACGTTCCCAGTGGAGCATACAGATGGATAACGATTGTTTCTCCTGATGAGGAAGGAAGTATCGAGCTTTTACTTGAACCTAATGAGCACCCTGCTGCGAAAGAGTATCAAGAGAAGCTATTTGCAGATGGTATTCCAGTAACCATGTTTGGTGTTGCAGATATTGACAAGGAGTACGAACGATTAGTTGAAAAAGGCGTAAAGTTTACTATGAAACCGACAAAAATGGGGGAAATCACAATAGCTGTCTTTGACGATACATGTGGCAACCTTATTCAGATTATACAGCAGTAACTTTATGTTAATCTTAACCAATTTTTACGATGAGGTTATACAGGTCTAAATTTTACATTTTACAATCGGGATGATTAATTGAAATAAAAGCGTGTTTGATCAATTTCAAAACACGCTTTTTCTATTTATTCATTCATTATGGGGATGTAATCATATTTTATTCTAAGTCTACGGTTAATAATTATTTTGATGTAGTAATAGAGGGAGAGAGAATTAAAGAATGCGTTCAAATTTATATATAGAGGTGCAGGAAATGCTTGGATTACCAATAGGAGGGTGTTTTTAGTTTCTTGGACAACTGAATGGGAAACGGAAATTAATTTAGATTTGGAAGTACAGCCGCACAAAATTCAAGTGCAAAGCAGTTTAAGTAAACAAGTTTACATTTGAATTTTTATCAATATGTATGGGAGGTAAAGCTGATATGGCATTTGAAAATGTGGTTTATCCAGCATTTATAAGACTAGAGGAAGAAAGTTTCGGAGTTCATTTTCCAACATTACTTCCGGATTATGGGTGGGAGGTTTGCTTAAGCTCAGGCTCAACGAAAGAGGAAGCTATTCAAAAAGCAAAGAAGGCTTTAGCATATTTGTTAGCGGGTGCTCTATATGATAATGAAGATTTACCAAGTCAGGCACCCATTCCTGCTAATCTTGTAACAGAAGAGATGGAACTTGTTTTTATAAAAACATCTTATAGTGATTATGCGAAGGAAATTGAGGATCATTTACCTGGACGTCATTGGCATATCTATTTTAAAAGAGATGAGCAAAGTGAATTTCGAGCCGTTGCATATAAGAATAAACGAGGATTTTGGGATGTAAAGGTTGATGGTGATTTACCTATTAAAATCAAAAAAGAGAAGTTGTTAAGACTTTGTCCTACATACCCTGAAATTTGTAAAGTACAACGTCGTGTTGAGGCGGAAGAAGCATTTGATAGTTTTGTAATTAAAGTAAAAGAAATTTAGAACGGTTAAATGAACTCAATATAAAGATAGAAAATGCCTATTTAGTATATTGATAGTAAGGAGCGATTGCCAAACATGCAATCGTTTTTTTGTTGTTTGTTTTTTGATAAAAATAGTTAATTATTCATTCTATCTCCTGTCAGGTTTTGTTGTTTTCTTAAATTTTTGCTCCTTCTATAAAAGGAGAATCTCCCGCAACAGGTAGAGAAAAAAGAAGACATCATTGATAATTAATTTTGTTGATAATAATTATCAATTAAAATTCCGATTAAGCTATATGTCGGATTAGGAAATGGACAGAGGAGTGATTTAACAAACGGAGGTTAGAAGCTTTATATCATATAGATAGATTTTTATAAATAGTATTGTAACTTATTGTAAATTATGTAATGGAGGAGGAGGAGGTACTATGGCGACAACAGGCGAAAAGTTGGAGCAACAGATTGATCCGCGACGATGGTATGCGCTGGCGGTCATTCTTCTTCCGATACTGCTAAATTCTTTGAATACCTATATGATTCAGGTCGCGTTGCCATTAATACAAAGTAGTTTAAACGCAAGTTTTACAGATGCTCAACTAATTATGACCTGTTTTTCGTTCAGTTTAGCCGTCACATTAGTTATAAGTGGAAAACTTGGTGACATTTATGGCAGGAAGCGGCATCTGCTTATTGGGGTGAGCGGATTCACGCTCATGTCTATGTTGGGAGGTTTTACATCCAGTTCGACAATCCTAATTGTCATTCGGATTGTGCAAGGAATTGCAGCAGCATTAATACAACCCCAAGTGCTTTCCATGATGCAGATAAATTTTCTATCGCGTGAAAAAGGTCTTGTCTTCAGTATTTACGGTGCTTTACTAGGGTTCGGATTTGCATTTGGACTTACATTGGGAGGCATTCTGGTTAATTGGAATGTATTTTCCTTAGGGTGGAGAACTGTATTTTTTTTCAATGTTCCCTTCGGTATTCTTGTCCTGCTATGTTTACCTCTGATCCAGGAATCTCATGGCAACCGCGCACAGAGAATTGATTGGACTGGTACAGCCTTCCTTATTAGCGGATTGTTTCTGCTAGTTTATCCGTTATCAGAGGGACAGAAACAGGGATGGTCACTTTGGATATGGGGATGTTTGATTTTATCGTTAGTGCTCCTGCTTGCATTTATTGTAGTGGAGGTTCATAAGCAAAAACAAGATGATGGACCACTTATCAATTTGATGATTTTTAAACAACGTTTATTTGGAGTGGGATTGCTTTCAGTTGTTTTTATTTATCTTAGCATGTTCTCCCTCTTTTTCATCTTGACATATTATTTGCAGTTTGGCTTACATTTTGATGCCCAAGCGACCAGTTTTGTTTTTCTACCACTAGGTGTCGGTTTTTTCCTAACTTCACTAATTTCATCCCGAGTGGTGGACAGATGGGGAATGGTTGTGATGAAAATTGGCGCGTTAATTACGGCAGGTTGTTGTTGTTTACTTATTTTATTATTGCATATTGATGCTACACATCTGTTGCATCTGCCATATAGTTTGACTCTACTAGTGTACGGGCTGGGACTCGGTCTAGTTACAACACCACTTACTAGAGTTGTGTTAAATACCATTCCAGCGGAAGAAGCAGGGACAGGTTCAGGCTTATTTAATACAGTAATGTATTTGGCGAATTCATTAGGAGTAGCATTGAGTAGTATTGTATTCACTGTTGCTTTAGGACATTCCTTGACAAATGCGACCATATCCAACTATGTAAGCGCATTTTCCGCCTCTTTAATGCTATGTGGAGGACTCTCTTTGTCTGCTTATGTTTGTCTTGTTTTCTTATTTAACCGACAAAACAAATAGAAATCAAATTGTCTAAAATTAGGAGGAGAATATATGTTTATGAAAAAATACGTCTCGATGTTTATGATTGTCATGCTTTGCTTGTTATTGTTATCTGCTTGCTCGCAAAGGACAGTTGAAAATAAAAAGCCGAGTCAGAGTCTTACCGAAGCAACTCAAAGTAATTCGATTGGAAAAAGCCATTACCCGTTGACTTTAACGGTTTATGACGATACAGGGAAGGAAGTACAACAAACGATTGAAAAAGAACCGAAACGCATTGTGGTCATTGGGCAAGGTTTTGCAGAGTGGATGCTTGCTTTTGGAGAAGAAAAACGTATCGTTGGACTAGCTTATTTGGACAAATCCTTTTCAGAATATGAAGAACAAATTAAAAAACTTCCTATTATTACGGATATGTGGCCTTCAAAAGAGGCTATTTTGGAGTTGCAGCCGGATTTGATTATCTCGATGTCCTCTGCCTTCCAAAAAGAACGGATTGGGGATATTTCTTTTTGGAACAAGAGGGGCATACCAGTACTTACTGGAATCAACTATACTACTGGTCGCACCATCGACAGCTTTTTTGAAGATATTACGAATCTAGGAAATGTACTGAACATCCAAGATAAGACAGAGGCTTTTGTAGACAAGCAAAAAGAACAGATCAACGATATTCAGACGAAAGCTGTGCTTGCAAAGGACAAGCCTAAAGTTCTGTTGCTAGGAACTAGTGGAGAAACGATTTATTATTATGGTCCAACACTTTGTCTCATTGATGAAATGATTGAAGGTGCAGGAGGAGAGTATATTCAAGTGTCTAAGGAAACATATGTAGAGATGTCTGAGGAATCAATTCTATCTGTAAATCCCGATAAAATTATCATTACTGGATTTCAAAAATCAGATAGTGAAGCGTTGATTAAGCAATACTTGAACAATCCAAAGCTGAAAAATGCGACGGCAATTAAAAATGGAAATGTAAAGGTTGTCGAATATACGACAGCTGTTCGTGGAAGTCTTGGGCTTACAGATTTGTATAAGGATGTTGCCCAATATATTCATCCTGAACTGTTTAAAGGAGAATAGACATGATAACCTCACAAAGAAGTATGGAAAGATGGATAGATAAACGTTACCTGTCCTCAACATTAATAGTGATACTACTCATTGTACTTGCTATATCCGTCGTTGTTTCGGTTTCTATTGGACAAGTATCCATTCCCTATAATCAATCTTTTTGGATTTTAGTGGAGCATATCACAGGATTACATATTAGTCACGTTATCGAAGATGCAGATGGCATATTTCTAGATGTGATATGGCAAATTCGCTTTCCACGAGTGTTACTGGCTATGGTAACGGGCGCAGGTTTAGCGCTATGTGGAACTATCATGCAGGCATCAGTTCAAAATCCATTGGCTGACCCATTTATACTAGGAATATCTTCTGGCGCTTCTTTGGGTGCAACGTTCTCCATTATGCTTGGGTTTGGAGTAGGAGGCATCTTAGGAGAGCTTAGCGTTGCGACATGGGCATTTATCGGAGCTTTATGCGCAGCAGTTCTTGTTTTGGGTTTGGCTAGCATCGGCGGTAAAACCTCCTCAGTGAAACTAATTCTAGCTGGAACTGTCATTAATGCGTTATGTAGTGCATTTTCAAACTTTATTATTTACTTTGCTAAAAACGCAGAGGGTATTCGCTCCATTTCTTTCTGGACAATGGGAAGCTTGGCCTCTGCAGAATGGGGAACACTTCCATTTGTAACAGCGGTGGTTCTTGCGGCAGGGTTATTTTTTCTGTTCCAATTTCGAGTTCTTAATACCATGCTGATGGGGGAGGAAACAGCAGTTACGTTAGGAATTAATCTAAATTATTATAGACGATTGTATATGATAATTTCATCAATTATCACCGGCATGCTTGTCTCAACTTGTGGAATTATCGGGTTTGTGGGTCTTATTGTTCCCCATATAGTGCGTAGTGTTGTCGGGTCCAATCATAAGCGACTTGTTCCTGTTGCTCTTCTGTTTGGTTCATTATTCATGATATGGGCGGATGTATTTGCACGAACAATAATTCTTAATGGAGAATTACCACTTGGAATTGTTACGTCGCTTTTGGGTGCACCAGTCTTTATGTACATGTTAATCAAAAAAAGTTATGGATTCGGGGGAAACTAAATTGAATCTATCGGCAGAACATATATCAGTAACGTTATCGGGAGTAGACATTGTAAAAGATATCAGTCTTCATGTGGGAAATGGCCAGTTTGTTGTAAGCCCGTATTCAAATAAC